>JABGVR010000004.1 GCA_018645985.1 Hellea sp.
ATACCACTGGCACAGAACGCTACAATGGGTCTGGGGCATTCAGAAAATACAGTTTTAGAAGCTTCTATTAAGCCCTCTGTTACGCCGCCAGTCATGGGTATATGGTGATAGTCAACCCCCCGGTCCATAGCAATCTTCTCTAATTCTTCAGATAATGGCTGTAATGGCACTTCCATATCCGGCCTATTATTTACGAATGTCATAACACCCTGATCAATTAAAGCTGCCATCTGTGTTGCCAGAAGTTGACCCGTTATAAAAACATCTCCAGGAAGCTCCTTCATTATAGGTCTAACATTTTTCTAGCTTTCCTGATAATTTCATCAGTTGTAATATCAAAATGATTAAATAATTCGTTTCCAGGAGCTGAAGCACCAAAACTATCCATACCCACAAAACTATCTCCACGATTAATTAACCCTTCCCAGCCCTGTCTTATACCTGCCTCCACAGCCACTTTTGGCAAATTATGACCTATAACTTCGTTAATATAGGTTTCATCTTGCTCAAGGAATAAGTCAAGGCAAGGCACAGATACTACTTTAGAGGAAATACCAAGTAAATTTAACTTATCGTACGCCTCAATAGCTAAGTGGACCTCTGAACCACTAGCTAAAAGAGTTATCTGACATTGTCCTTTACTCTGCCTTAGGACATATGCACCTAATTTGGACTTATTTTCATCAACTGAATTACGAACTGGAGGAAGACTTTGACGCGTTAGAGCGTGCAGTGATGGACCCGATGTTCTTTCTACTGAAATTTCCCAACATTCGGCTGTTTCGATAGCATCAGCAGGACGAAAAACATAAAGGTTGGGTATTGCGCGTAAAGAAGCAACGTGTTCAACAGGTTGATGTGTAGGACCATCCTCACCCACACCTATAGAGTCATGCGTCATCACATAAATCACTCTAATACCCATTAGTGCTGATAATCGAATTGCGGGTCGACAATAGTCTGCAAAAACAAGAAAGGTCCCAGAATAAGGTATTATACCTCCATGCAGTGCCATTCCATTCATGGCCGCGCCCATTACATGCTCTCTGATACCATAATTAATATACCTACCACCGTAATTGTCATGTTGAATTTCTGATGATGTAGCCGGAGTTTTTGTTTTATTAGATCCTTCCAGATCAGCAGATCCAGAAATCATATCGGTTAATGAAGAAGTCAATACTTTCAATGCATTACCTGAAGATGCTCTAGTTGCTAATGTTGGTGAACTATTAAGTAACTGCGTTTTGTATTCCAGCATTTCATTTTTCCAGCCCTCATTAAGCTTTCCGCTAATAGCCCTATTAAATTCGCTCTCGTTTACAGAACCCTTAAGTCTTTTTTCCCATGCATTTTGAGCCGAGCTACCTTTTCTTCCTGGTCTTTTCCAAAGCTTATAAACCTCATCAGGAATAACAAAAGAATCGTAGTCCCATCCAATAGCTTTTCTCGTTTCAATTATTTCTTCAGTACCAAGAGGAGCGCCGTGAACTTTTGATGTACCAGACTTTGCTGGTGATCCCTTTCCTATAATGGTCTTACAAGCAATCAATGTTGGTTTTATTGATTTTTTAGCCTTTCTGATAGCACTAGCAACCTTTTTAGCATCATGACCGTCGACTTTAATTACATTCCAATTACAGGCTTCAAACCTCTTTTTTTGATCAGTACTATCAGATATACCAACAGTACCGTCTATTGTTATGTTGTTATCGTCCCAAAGCACGATAAGTTTATTCAGTTTTAGATGCCCAGCTAATGAAATTGCTTCCTGGGAAATCCCTTCCATAAGACAACCGTCGCCAGCTATAACGTAAGTGTGATGATCAACTATCTGATCACCAAATCGTGCATTCATTTGTCTTTCTGCGACAGCAAAGCCTACAGCATTAGATATGCCCTGCCCTAAAGGTCCTGTGGTGGTTTCAACTCCTGGAACATGTCCATATTCAGGATGACCAGCGGTTATAGAGCCTAATTGCCTAAAATTTTTAATCTGCTCCATATCAACAGCTTTATATCCTGTTAAATGGAGCAAACTATATATGAGCATCGATCCGTGGCCAGCTGATAGAATAAAACGGTCACGATCAGGCCAATTAGGATCTTTAGGGTTAAACTTGAGAAACTTTGCGAAGAGTACAGTTGCTGCATCGGCCATTCCCATTGGCATGCCTGGATGACCTGAATTTGCAGCCTGGACAGCATCCATTGATAGTGCCGTAATTGCATTACTCATTAATTTGTGTTCAAACTCAGATTTTGATATTTCAGCCATAAATTTACCTGCATAAGTAATGATTCTATAAATTAAGGATTACATGATACCCAATCCAAGGCTAGCTTTAAGAGAATAGAATTTGTGGATTAGACTAAAATTATAATCCTAAATTAACGGCAATTTGGTATGTAATACCAGCCATTAGATAAGCTAAAACAAATAAATAGAAAAAAGCAAAAAGAGGCCACTTCCAACCGTTAGTTTCTTTTCTCATTATTGCTAATGTTGAGAGACATTGAGGAGCAAAAACGAACCAAACCAAAAATGACAGTGCTGTAGGTAAAGACCAACTGTTTTGTAGAGTTTCTTTTAATGGGCCGTCTATAGCTTCACTATTAAGCGAATAAATAGTAGCCAATGCTCCAACTACAACCTCACGGGCTGCCATTCCTGGTATTAAACTTATCGCTATTTCTAAATTAAATCCTATTGGCCTTAAAATGGGTTCTATAAAACTCCCAATTTTTCCTGCAAAAGTACCAATTATACCATTTGATTTCGTAGGGTAGCTTGCAAGAAACCAAATAATAATTGATGCAGGTAAAATAATACGACCAGCACGGTTAATAAAAATTAATGCTCTATCCAATAATCCTATAAAGTAATCTTTTATGACGGGTAATTTATAACTAGGAAGCTCGATTAACAAGATTGATTTTGAATTGTTCATTAAGGTTTTTTTAAAAATATAAGCCATTATCATAGCAAATATAATACCACCTAGAACCAAACAAAAAGCTACTAACCCTTGGAGACCTAAAAACCCAATATTTATATCTGGTATAAAGGCACCTATAATCATAATATATACTGGCCAACGTGCTGAACATGTCATCAAAGGTGCTATAAGTATTGTTGTAAGCCTATCCTTTTCTTGCTCTATGGTTCTTGCTGCCATAATTCCAGGTATAGCGCAGGCAAAGCTTGATAGAAGCGGTATAAATGCTCTACCATTCAAGCCAACTTTAGCCATTAGTGAGTCCACCAGAAATGCTGCACGTGTCATGTAACCGGATGCTTCTAATAACAAAATAAAAGCAAATAATATAATAATTTGGGGTAAGAAAATAATTACACTACCGACCCCAGCAATGATACCATCTGATATTAGAGACTTAAGCCAAGTTTCAGATAAATTTGAGTCCACCATTAGTTGAAGTCTTGAAAAAATAAAGTCTATTCCATCCATAAAAGGCGCTGCCCACCAATAGACGGCTTGAAACATGAATATCAACAATCCAGCGAGAATAATAACTCCAAAAAATGGATGCAAAACTATGTTATCTATTTTTTGAGTAAGACTTACGGTTTTATTTATCTGGCTAACTGCGCTACTAGTAATAAGTCTAGCCTTTGACTGTAAGTCTTTGAGGCTATTTTTCTCAATCGCTGGTATTGAAGCTGAATCATTTAATATGTCAGACGTCCATTCATTTAAAAACTCTACTAAATGTGATCTTCCGGTATTTCTAACAGCTACGCATCTTATAACTGGTATATTCAAGAGAGACTCAAGCTGTGCTATATCGATATCAATCCCATCTCTGGCTGCCATATCCATCATATTTAATACTAAAATTATGGGCAAACCATAACTCTTTGCCTGAAGAATATTATGTAGATGAGTTGTAATATGTG
>JABGVR010000185.1 GCA_018645985.1 Hellea sp.
CATGTTACTAATGGAACTATATTTGGTAGAACTGCTCAAGTTTTTGCTGATTTAGGGAATAATGGAACTGGTGGCGAAGATGGTGCAGACATTTTAAATTATGAGTACGCTGATTATACAGAAAACTGGAATATTATTGATCCAGGGCAGGTTTCTATAAAATTAACAAACCAAGCATTTTTCACTTATTATACCGGTGGTGATCATACTTATGAGTTGTACGATTACAATGAAAATGAGTTATATCTTAAAACTGTAGATGGTGCTGGTGAATTCACTTGGTGGATGATTCTAGTAGCAGAATAGTATATTCAAGAAAGTTTATACAAAAAAGAGGCGAAAATTTTGCCTCTTTTTTGTATAAACTTTAAATTTGTTTCAATGAGAAATATTAAGTTACTTTTTTTAATATTATTGACCGTTAGCTGTTCTTCAGATGATGATGGTTCTAGTACACCACCAGATGGTGGAGGAGGTGGAAGTCAAACTAACTTGCCTTCAAATTTAGTAGTCATATTGGATATTCAAGGGCAAACCTCAGAAAACCCCGATGGTGATGGGTCTGGAATTTTCAATCTTACAGCTACTGCAGATAACGCTGTTAGTTATGGCTTTAAAGTTGATAGTGCAGATGAGGTTGAAAACACCTCTGGGAACTTTTCATATACAGTTTATTCAGAGGGAACAAACCAATTTCCAGTGACTATTTATGCTTACTCTAGTACTAACGAACGTATTAGTAAAATTCAAAACATAACCATATACGTTGAGAACGGCTCTGGCGGAGGTGGAAATACTGATGGTCTTGTTTGGTCAGATGAGTTTGATGGAAGTGGAACAATTAATACTAATAATTGGAATTACGAAACCGGTGGTGGCGGCTGGGGAAATCAAGAGGTTCAAACGTACACTAATAGTATCAATAACGTTTACAAAGAAAATGGAATCTTAAATATTAAGGTAATTAAAGGATCTAACAATACTTTTACTTCTGCCAGAATTACAACAAAGAATAAATTTGACTTTAAATATGGTCGTGTTGATATTCGTGCTAAATTACCTTCAGTTGCTGGTACTTGGCCTGCTCTTTGGATGCTGGGAGCTAATTATAGCTCTGTTGGTTGGCCTCACTGCGGAGAAATTGATATTATGGAGCAATTTGAAGATAAATCTTATGTTCAGTCAACTTGCCATTGGAACAATAATGGTAACACTGCTAGTTATGGACTGCCGGTAGATCTTAGTACTCCAACTGAGTTTCATGTGTATTCTTTAATATGGACAGACTCTAGTGTTAAAGCTTTATTAGATGACGTTCAGTTTTACTCAATGAACACAAACGATGCAATGCCTTTTGACGCAAACTTCTTTTTCATATTCAATGTCGCGATGGGTGGAACCAATGGAGGAGCAATTGATCCCAATTTCACCACAGACTCCATGTTAGTTGATTATATAAGAGTTTATCAGTAATATGAAAGTATTAAAACTAAATATTGTTTTATTTGGCGTTTTTCTTAGCTTAATTTCCTGCAGTAATTCTAATTCAACTTTATCGATTAGTTCCAAAGTATCTTCTATAAAAGATATAGATGGTAAAGTGAATGAGTTGCTTGGAAGAATGACACTTGAAGAAAAAGTTGGTCAAATGAATCAGTATGTTGGTTTTTGGGATCTTACTGGTCCAGCCCCTAAATCAGGTGATGCTGCTGAAAAGTATGAACATCTTAGAAAAGGCTATGTAGGATCGATGCTTAATGTCAGAGGAGTCGAAAATGTGCGAGGTGTCCAAAAAATTGCAGTAGAAGAATCACGTTTAGGAATTCCCTTAATCATTGGTTTTGATGTAATTCATGGATATGAAACTATTAGCCCAATTCCACTAGCAGAGTCAGCAAGCTGGGACTTAGAAGCGATAAGAAAATCATCTGAAGTTGCTGCTGAGGAAGCCGCAGCTGCAGGGATCAATTGGACTTTTGCCCCTATGGTTGATATTACACGGGATGCAAGATGGGGACGTGTAATGGAGGGAGCTGGAGAGGATCCTTATTTAGGGTCTAAAATAGCCAAGGCTCGTGTTCTTGGATTTCAAGGAACAGATTTATCAGCCCATACCACGATTGCTGCTTGCGCAAAACATTTTGCAGGGTATGGTTTCTCTGAGTCTGGAAGAGAATATAATACAGTTGATGTAGGGACATCTACTTTAAACAATATGATTTTCCCACCTTTTCAAGCAACTGTTGAAGCGGGCGTAAGAACTTTTATGAATGCCTTCAATGTACTTAACGGTATTCCTGCTACAGGAAATAAATATTTACAAAGAGATGTTTTGAAGGGGAAATGGGGATTTGACGGATTTGTAGTTACCGATTGGGGATCTATTGACGAGATGACGTCACATGGTCTTGCTAAAGACGGTAAAGAGGCTGCTAAAATCGCGGCAAACGCGGGCTCTGATATGGATATGGAATCACACTTATATGTGAAAGAATTATCAGCTTTAGTTAGAGAAGGAAAAGTAAAGGCGTCTTTTATTGATGATGCTGTAAAACGTATTTTAAAGGTTAAGTTTGAATTAGGGCTTTTTGAAAATCCTTACAAGTACTGTGATGAGACTCGCGAAAAAGAAGTTATCGGACAACAATCTTTTCATGACGCTGTTTTGGACGTTGCTAAAAAGTCAATAGTACTCTTAAAAAATGACAATCAATTATTGCCGTTAAAAAAGCAAGGACAAAAAATCGCTTTAATAGGCGCTTTGGCAGCTGATAAAAATAGTCCTTTAGGAAATTGGCGAATTGCTGCCAAAGATAATTCAGCTGTTTCAGTGCTTGAAGGAATGCAGGCTTATAAAGAAAATAAATTAGTTTATGCTAAAGGGGCAGACGTAAATGTAGGCTATACAGCCTTTACAGCCCAAGTTCATATTAACACCACAGACAAAAGTGAGTTTCCACAAGCGATTCAGGCTGCTCGATCA
>JABGVR010000186.1 GCA_018645985.1 Hellea sp.
CAGTCGTTATGTCCCAAAAAGGCTGGATAAGAGCTCTAAAAGGTCATGGTCATGATGCAAGTGCGATTAAATATAAGGATGAAGACAAAGGAAGTTTTGTGCTGACATGTGTCACTACTGATAAGTTAATTATTTTTGCATCAAATGGAAAATTTTATACAATTGGAGCTGATAAATTACCTGGTGGTAGGGGTAATGGTGATCCGATAAGGCTTCTTATTGATTTAGAGAATGATCATGAGCCTGTTGGAATGTTTGTCCATAATCCGGATAGAAACCTCTTAGTAGCAAGCTCTGAAGGATATGGTTTTAAAGTAAAAGAATCTGATGTTGTTGCATCGACCAAAGGGGGTAGAAAAACATTAAATGTAAAAGGGAATTCTGAAGCCATTCGCTGTGTTGAGATAGTGGGGGAGAAAATTGCAACTATTGGAGAAAACCGTAAAATATTAATTTTTAATATTGATGAGCTTCCTGAAATGACACGAGGGAAGGGTGTAAGGCTTCAAAAGTTTAAGGATGGTGGGCTTGCTGATTTAACTACATTTAAAGATATTGAAGGCCTAAGCTTTATTGATAGCGCCGGGAGAACTAATGCGGTTTCAGACTGGACAGTGCTTCAAGGAAAGCGGGCTGGAGCCGGTCGCTTAGCACCACGAGGTTTTTCTAGGCAGGGTCTTTTTTCTCCAGATAAAAGGCTTTTTTAGATTAGTTAGTTTTATTAATATCGATTGCTGCTCCATCCGCATCAATTTCTATGACAGAATAACCTAAGTTTTTTATTTCACTCATATACTTCTTCTTATCTCCAACTATTACTGTGATCATTTCATCTGTATTCAGATATTTCCTTGCTAGATCATTTATTTCAACAACATCTATTTTTTTTAAAATATTGGCTTGTTCATCGACAAAAGAAGGGTCTAAGTCGTATGTCATCATTCTGCTTAAGAAACCTAGTTTCTGACTTGGTGTTTCATAGGCCCTAGCATCACTTTGACCTATAGCAGATTTAGTAAATTTTAACTCACTATCCGTTATGCCGTTATTTCGGTATTCATTCATTTCTTTCATGAATTCATTAAGTGAAGCGGCAGTTGAATCAGCTCTTACGCCTGCTCCTGCTCGGTAATAACCATAATGCTCATTACCATTAAAAAAAGAACGAGCGCCATAGGTATAGCCTTTATCCTCTCTCAAGTTTAAGTTAATTCGTGAGTTAAAAGCTCCTCCTAGCATATAGTTCATTATACCTGACCTGAAGTACTCACCTTTAGCATCATAGGTTAAAGCACGTTGCCCTATACGAATTTCTGATTGTGGTGCACCAGGTTGATCAACGAAATAAACTGCTTTTCCTTTGATTGTTGGAAAAGGTTTAATTTCAGGCTTGGGTATATCACCCCCAACCCATTGATTAAACGGGGCTAGTAATTTTACTAGTTCTGTTTTTTCAAGATCACTAACTGCAATTATACTTGCAATCTTCGGTGAATAGTTTGCAGTGTAAAAATTTACAACATCATCTAATGTTATGCTTGGAACTGTTTTCTCAGTACCTGAGGAACTGTAAGAAAAGCTGTTATTAGTACCGTACAATAGTTTGTTAAATACCTCGCTAGCCGTTGTGCTCGGTTGTTTCTTAGACTGTTTTAAATTTTGAATAACATTGTTCTTATTTCTTAAAAAATCTTTTTCATCGAACTTAGGTTCAAGTAGTGAGTTAATTGCTAATTTTATAGTTTGATCAGCATTTTTAGATAAGCTTCTAATATTAAGAATTGTATATGTATCGCCAGATGACCAGCTGTAGCTTGCTCCTAATTTTGCTAGTTCATTTGATATATTTTCGATACTTAATTGTTTAGTAGACTCATTCATCATGGTCGCTGTCAGTGATGCAAGTCCGAGTTTGTCCAAGCTTTCATTAGACTGACCTGATTTAATTCTAACACTAATGGTGGTTGTCGGAACCTCGCTGTTAATTGAACCTAACAGGGGTATACCATTTATGTCACTGGTATAGACAGTTGGGGTCTTAACTTTCGGGTTTGGGCCTGCACTTGGAACTACTGATCTATCAAAATTATCTTCAGGAGGGGACCAATTGAATTCCTCTGATTTCATATCCTCAGGAATATTTCTTGTATATCGTTTCCATGTGTCACTACCTGCAGCTTTATCCTTTTGTCCTTCAGGAACAATCGACATGATAACGGAAGGCTTATTTTTTATATACTCATTGTAAACTCTTATTACGTCTTTTTTCGTTACACTTTCATACCTTTTTATATCTTCAGTTATACCGTTAGGGTCAGAACGATAAGTCTCATATGCTGCTAATTGCGTAACTTTACCACTCACGCTTTCTAATCCATAGACCATCCCTGCAACTATACTAGATTTGACGCGTATTAAGTCATCCTCATTAACGCCGCGTGATTCAAACTCTTCTAATGAGTTTCGAATATTTATCTCTATTTCTTTTAAGTTTAAATTACGTTGTGGATTAGCTAGTGCAAATATATTGAAGGTACATGATATTTCACCGCATGGATGACCGGCAGATGACTGAATAGCAATCCCAGGTTTTTGTAAGTTTTTATACAATAACGATGTTTCTCCGCCTCCTATTATGTCTTGCAGTACGTCAAGAGGTGCTTCATCAGGGTGGTTGCCGTGTACAGTAGGCCAGGACATAAAAATTAATGGAATTCGTGCATTCTTGTCTTCCAGTGATATATATCTATTTTTATCAATGGTTACTTGATTATACACTGGTTTTTTTACTTCAGGTCCACTTGGGATTGGGCTAAAGTATTTTTTAATCCATTCCAAGGTTTCGATTTCATTAATATCACCACCAATTGTTAAAGTTGCATTGTTTGGTCCGTACCATCTCAAAAAGAAACGCTTTAAATCATCAATCTGAGCACGATCTAAATCTTCCAGATAACCTATTGTAGACCAGCTATACGGATGACCTTCCGGATACATTGCCTCGTCCATTCTTTCGCTTAACAATCCATAAGGTCGATTATCAACGCGTTGACCACGTTCATTCTTTACTGTTTCTCTCTGAACTTCGAATGCTTTATCCGTTACAGCGGGTCCATTTAGTAGATATCCCATTCGATCTGATTCAAGCCATAACATCTTCTCTAGCTGATTTGCAGGAACTGTTTCATAATAATTAGTTCTATCAGAATTTGTACTACCATTGAGAGTGCCACCAGATTCTGTTATTAAAGAAAAGTGCTGTTCATCTTCAACATTTTTTGACCCTTGAAATAACATATGTTCAAAAAAATGTGCAAACCCTGATTTACCAATTTCTTCTCTGCCTGATCCTACATGATATGTTACATCCACGTGCACTAATGGATCAGAGTTGTCTTTGTGAAGCACTATTGTTAAGCCATTATCTAATTCGTACTTATTAAATGGTATTATAATTTCATCGCTTTTAGCTGTTACACTATCAATTAATTTAATGCCTTCTGGTAATTCACTTAGAATATCTGTATTTTCTCCCTGACATCCAACTATCAAGGCGGGTAATAGTAATTTAATTATAGTTCGCATTTTTAATCTTTTTAAAATTATTAAGTATATGTAAGGGATTTAAAGTAATTCCGTATTCTTATACATCGAGCTTCTCAATGTCTACTTTAATGTGGCTGATGGCAACCATGTTGCAATGCTTGGGACGCTAACCACCAGTAAAATCACAATAATTTGAATAATTATGAATGGAATAACTCCTCTGTAAATATCGCCAGTGCGAACTTCTTTTGGTGCAACCCCCCTTAAGTAAAACAAAGCGAATCCAAAGGGTGGAGTAAGAAAACTAGTTTGTAGGTTTAATGCCATTAATACACCTAACCATATTGGATCCATGCCCGTTGCCAGCAGTGGGGGTGCTACAAGAGGAACAACTACAAAAGTTATTTCGATAAAATCAAGAAAAAAACCTAATACAAACATTACTAGCATTACCAAACTTAATGCACCCCATTTTCCAAAAGGCGCTGCCTCTAAAAGATTATTTACTAATTCGTCGCCACCTAAGCCACGAAAAACTAAGCTAAATACTGTTGCGCCTATTAATATCACAAACACCATACAGGTTATTTGCATTGTAGACCTTGAAACATCATGCAGATGTTTTCTTTTTACGAGTGAAGCTAAAGATAAAAATGTTGCTATAATTGCAATACTAGCAAATGAAAGAGCAATTAAATGAGTAAAACTTTCAGTTTTGCTCCAAAGTGTCTGATTAAACCTGATATCTATTCCTGTTAAATCTATAATTATTAAAAAAACCAAGCTTGTTGCTGCACAAATAGAAGAAAGTTTATATAACCAATATTCAGATGTTTTATACGATGCTAGATATATGGCCCCTAAGGCGCCCAAAGCAGCTCCACGTGTAGGAGTTGCATATCCAGAGAGTATTGAGCCTAGAACCGCTATTATTAATAATATTGGCGGTAGCATCGCTACAACTGTCTTTTTTATAAATACCCATGGCGATGGACCTTCAGGCCATGATTGCGATGGCGCTAAATTAGGTTTAAAATATGCTGTTATAAATATATAGATGGCATATAGAAAAACTAATATGAGGCCCGGAACTAAAGCACCAGCAAATAAATCACCAACAGATATAACACCAGTTTCCTCTAGGCCCAAAGAGCGTTGTGCTTCTTGATATGCATTGCTCATCTGGTCACCGAGTATCACCAAAACTATAGAAGGGGGTATTATTTGGCCTAGTGTCCCTGATGCAGCTATAGCTCCAGATGATAATGCGGGTGAGTAGTTTCTTTTCAACATTGTTGGTAACGATAATAATCCCATAGTCACAACTGTTGCTCCAACTATTCCTGTTGATGCAGCTAATAAGGCGCCAACAAAAATAACAGAAATTCCTAAACCTCCACTTAACGGACCAAATAGGTTGCCCATAGCTTCAAGAAGGTCTTCTGCAATTCGTGATTTTTCTAACATCACGCCCATAAAAACAAACAATGGTACTGCCATCAGTATTTCTTTAGTTATGAGAGGGTAAATTCTTCCAGGTAAAGACAGTAAGAATTCCACTTCAAATGAACCTGTTATCACCCCTATGGATGCAAACAAAAGTGACATTCCACTTAATGTAAAAGCAACATTATAACCCCCCATTAGTGCAATGCAGGTTATAGCAAACATAGATATGGCTAAAATATCAGCCATTACTTAAAACTATTTTCATTGATGAAGGTGTCATCAAAATTTAATGGTAATAATGGTTTTTCATGTCGGAGAATATACATAACTGCCTTCAATGATATAGATAACCCTTGGATAATCATAAGCACTGAGAAGATCGGTATTAGAGTTTTGAGTAGAAACTCACCTTTGATACCATCAATTTCAGAAGATCCCTCTAGTATCATCCATGACGACCTAACAAATGATTGAGAATTCCATAAAATTATTATACAGACGGGTAGTAAGAGTGAATAAAAACCGATAATTTCTACGAGCGACCGGCTCATATTATTCATTTTACTATAGAAAATATCAACTCTTACATGCTTACCGGCTAATAAAGTGGAAGCTGCGCCTAACATTATTACAGATGCGTGAAAATACTCACTAGTTTCGAAAAGTTTAGTCCAGCTTTTACCGAATATCGATAATGCAAATATTGAGAATGATATGGTCAAAACCATTAATGGTAGAAGCCATTTGACTATTTCGCCTATGTAATAATTAAAAGTATCTATAGTGCTGACTATACCAAATGATAAACTCTTAAGGAATTGGTTTTTAGAAAATAAAAAATACATAATTGGAAGCATAAGCAAGGGCAAGAAAGCCCATCCAAGTAATTGAAATATATGGGATAAAATAAAAATTAGATCAGTATTCTCTATCATATTATTCAGCTGAGATTTTTCTTGCGTTGATATAAAGACCATCACTCATTTCAGTCCATTTATTATATGAATTACGCGCTTTTATGTATGATTCATAGATCGTAGCTGTTTGGGAATCTGAATTTCCTAATTCAAATACTACATCATTACTTATTTTTCCTATTTCTTTCATGATTTCATCCGTAAAGTAACGCGGGTAAATACCATGATTTATTTTTAGTATTTCTAATGCTTTTGCATTCTCGTGAGTATATTCACCAAGACTAGTATCATTAGCAGATTTGCAAGCATACTTAATGATAGACTGTTCAGAATTTGATAAGTTATTCCATATGTCCAGATTGATACCCACTGCTAAAGATGCACCTGGCTCATGAAAACCTGGCGCATAATAATAAGGAGCTTCACGATAGAAACCAAAAGCATAATCATTCCAGGGTCCAACCCATTCTGTTGCATCTATAG
>JABGVR010000187.1 GCA_018645985.1 Hellea sp.
AAAGTTATTTGGTTAAGAAAAATGAAGAAGCATATGCGGATGTATTTGCTATACATTACCCCGATGAAGAGAGACCTGCAGCTAGGCCGCTGAGAACTTCACCTTGCTATGATAGGATGAAGGAGAGAGGTGCAGTGTTCGGACAGTTGTTTGGGTGGGAACGCCCAAATTGGTTTGCACCTGAAGGCATAGAGCAAAAAGATGAATGGTCATTTCGTAGATCATCTTATTATGAGCATGTTGGTAATGAGTGTAAAAACACAGCAATAAATGCAGGTCTTTTGGATATGACTGCATTTGCAAAATGCCGAGTTCAAGGTCCGGGGGCTTTAAAGTTTTTGAATTGGATATTTGCCCAGAGGATGCCAGTGGCACATGGTAAACTAGCATTATGTCATGGCTTAACGTCTAAAGGAGGTGTTCATAGCGAATTCACTATCCAACGTGAAAGTAAGGACAGCTTTTATATGGTTTCGGCGGGAGCTAACCATCGTTTAGACCATGATTGGCTTAAAAAGCATATGCCAACTGATGGATCAGTTCAATTCACTGATCTAACTAATTCAATGGGCGTTCTCGTTTTAGCTGGGCCAAAGTCTAGGGATATTCTTCAGCCTATCACAGGCGCAAACCTATCTAATGAATGTTTCCCTTGGCTTACAGGCCAAGAAACCCATGTTGGTTATGCTCCTGTAAAGTTGTTACGTGTTAATTTTGTGGGAGAACTCGGTTGGGAAATACATCATCCAATTGAATACCAAAATCATATATTTGATTCATTATTTAAGCACGGTGATAAGCATGGACTAAAGCCTTTTGGGATTAGAGCTATGAATTCTATGCGACTTGAAAAGTCTTACCGACTGGTTGGAACCGAAATGTCTATAGAATATTCTGCTTATGAGTCCGGACTACACCGATTTGTAAACCTAAAAAAGAAAAATGGCTTTTTAGGTAAAGATGCCCTTCTAGAATGGGAAAAACGAGGTTTTGATAACGCTTTTGTAACCCTTGAGGTTATGGATGTGAATGATGCTGATGTAATTGGTAACAATCCAATTTACAAGAATAATGAGGTAGTTGGAAGAGCCACAAGTGGTGGATATGGGTGGAGAATGAATAAGTCATTGGCACTCGGCATGGTTCATCCAGATCAATCGAAAGTGGGCAACGATCTCTCTATTGAGATTTTGGGAAAAAGATATAAATGCAAAGTTCTCAATGATAGTCCTCATGATCCAGAAAATGAAAAATTAAGAAGCTAGATGATATGAAATTTTCTGCTATTTCTTTATTTGCTAACGCTTTATCAGGTCATAAAAAGTGGCCATCTCAATTTCCGAATAAAGAGCCAAAAAAAGAATATGACGTTATTATAATAGGCGGAGGTGCCCATGGGCTCGGAGCGGCCTATTACCTTGCAAGCAAGTATGGTATTAAGAATGTGGCTGTTTTAGAAAAGGGATGGATTGGTGGCGGTAACACGGGAAGAAATACAACTATAATCAGATCCAACTATTTATTTGATGAAAGTGCGGCACTGTACGACCACGCAGTGGACCTCTGGGATGGTTTAAGTCAAGAATTGAACTATAATGTTATGTTTTCTAAACGCGGCGTTTTAATGCTAGCTCATAATGTTCATGATGTTCAAAGCTTTCAACGTCATGTTTATTCAAATCGATTAAACAATGTTGATAACAGATGGTTAACACCAGAGGAATGCAAGGAATTTTGTCCACCGTTGGATATATCAAGCAGTCGGCGTTACCCTGTTATGGGCGGCGCTTTACAAATGAGGGCAGGCACAGCAAGGCATGATAGTGTTGCTTGGGGCTATGCACGTGCGGCATCTAAATTAGGTGTTGATATTATACAAAACTGTGAAGTAACTGGAATACGCCGTGATGCATTTGGAAATGTTGAGGGGGTAGAAACTGCAAAAGGGTATTTAAAGTCAAAAAAAGTTGGCGTATCGGCTGCCGGAAATACTTCAGTAGTTATGGAAATGGCAGGTTTAAGGTTTCCTTTGGAGAGCTACCCTCTTCAGGCTTTAGTGTCAGAACCTATTAAACCAGTTTTTCCTTGTGTAGTAATGTCTAATGCAGTTCACGCTTACATAAGTCAGTCCGATAAAGGTGAGCTTGTTATAGGCGCAGGTACTGATCAATACACAAGCTACAGTCAGAGAGGTGCTTTGCATCTACAGGAACATAATTTGATGTCAATTTGTGAAATATTTCCAATATTTAAACGAATGCGTATGTTGCGCTCATGGGGCGGCGTAGTTGATGTAACACCTGATAGATCTCCTATAGTTGGTAAAACTCCGGTGGGTGGACTTTATGTAAATTGCGGGTGGGGAACTGGAGGGTTTAAAGCAACGCCGGGTGCAGCAAATATGCTTGCTTATACTATTGCACATAACGAACCACATAAAATAAATGCGCCCTTTAATCTCGATCGATTTATAGGTGGTCGACTAATTGATGAAGCAGCTGCTGCAGCCGTGGCGCATTAAAGGTATATAATGTTACTAATCCATTGTCCGTACTGCAAAGAAAAACGCCCAGAAATTGAATTTGCATATGCTGGGGAGGCACACATTGTTAGGCCTGATGCTATTGCTCAATCTGAAATGACTGATGAAGAGTGGTCGAAATTTATGTTTATCAGAAATAATTTCAGAGGAGAACATGCTGAACGCTGGTGGCATAACGCAGGGTGTAATATGTTTTTTAATGCCATCCGTAATACAAAAACTGATAAATTTGTAATGACCTATAAAATGGGTGAAAACCGCCCTACAAAAACACAGATTGAGGCCGCTAAGAAATGAAAAACTTTCGCAGTCAAACAGGTAGTGTTATAAATGAAAAAGAAGTCATAAAATTTTCTTTTGATAGTAAAATATACTTTGGCTATAGAGGTGATACTTTATCTTCAGCATTATTAGCTAATGGAGTTCATTTAATAGGAAGATCCTTCAAGTATCACAGACCAAGAGGGATACTTAGTTCCGGTTCTGAAGAGCCAAATGCTATTGTTACGTTTGATAGAGGCGAAGGAAAAATAACACCTAATGTTCGAGCAACTACACTAGAAATATTTGAAGGATTACAGGTATTTAGCCAAAATAGCTATCCTAATTTAAAATTTGATATTGGCGCGTTTAATAATATATTTTCTATGTTTTTTCCCGCGGGTTTTTACAACAAAACTTTTATGTGGCCAAAATCATTTTGGGATAAAGTTTATGAGCCTTTTATAAGAAATCTCGCGGGTCTAGGGCCTGCGCCTGTTAATGAAGATCCTGATAACTATGCAAGCAGCTATGGACATTGTGAAACCCTTATTATTGGTTCAGGCCCTGCTGGAATAGCAGCTGCTTTAACAGCAAGTCAGAAAGAAGGTCGTGTTATATTGGTTGATGAGCAACCTGAAATAGGTGGTAGTTTACTATCATCAAGTAATAAAAAAATTGATAACATGAGTGCTGATCAGTGGCTTTCTGGGGCTCGCAGTAATCTAGAAAAATCAAATAATGTAAAAATAATGACACGAACTACTGCAATAGGTTACTGGCACGATAATTTTGTTGCTCTGTCAGAACGGTTAACTGATCATATGTCAGAAGTGCCTGAGGGTAAGGTTAGAGAACAATTGCACAGGATTAGAGCTAAAAGGGTGATTTTAGCCCAGGGTGCGATAGAGCGCCCTTTAGTATTTAACGGTAATGATAAGCCTGGGGTAATGTTATCAAATGCTGCTCAAACTTACTTGAATAAATATGGAGTTAGAGTTGGAGACAACATATCTATATTCACCAGTCATGACAGTGCATATGAGACTGCTTTTGAACTGTGTGATGCTAAAGTTGGCGTTTCAGTAATTATTGATTTGAGAAAAGAAATAGATGCAGACTTATTAGCGAAGGCTCAAAGTAGGGGGATAGTAGTTCATTTAAACTCAAGTATTTCAAAAACTTATGGTAAGCTTCGAATAAATTCATTTGAGGTTTTCGAGCCCGCGCTAAATAAAAAGTTTAAAGTGAAATGTGATGCTCTCATAATGTCAGGAGGGTGGACCCCAAGCTTACATCTTTGGTCGCATTCTAAGGGCACGATAAAATGGAACAAAGATTTATCGGCGTATATACCAGATAAAGCACACGAAAATGTTTGTTGCATTGGTAGTTGTAATGGCAACTTTGGTATTGCTAAAGCACTTAATGAAGGAAATTCGGTCTTTGAAAATAGCAAAAAGTATATTGTTAAAGAGCAATCATTTGGAACGGGTGTTGTTTCGAGTAATATACCTAGTTATGTCAGCAAAGAAAAACAAAAAGCTTTTGTCGATTTTCAAAATGATGTCACAGAAAAAGATATTTCTTTAGCTGTTCAAGAGGGTTTTAAATCCATTGAGCATGTAAAAAGATATACAACTAATGGAATGGCAACAGATCAGGGTAAAACCTCTAATTTAAATGCTTTAGAAATTGCATCAAGAGAAGTTGGTAGTTCAATCGAAAAAGTGGGTTTAACTACATTCAGACCTCCCTATACACCAACTACATTTGGAACATTTGTTGGTTATCGCGATAAAGAGCTTTTTGACCCAGTCAGAAAAACCCCTATTGATGCATGGGCGGAGTCTAATAGTGCAATTTATGAACCAGTAGGATTGTGGCGTAGGGCAAGATTCTTTCCAAAAGATGATGAAAACATGGATCAAGCTGTTGCGCGTGAGTGCAAGTCCACGCGAGATAGCCTAGGTATATTTGATGCATCAACGCTTGGAAAAATCGAAGTTGTGGGCCCTGATGCGACTAAGTTCATGAATTTGATGTATTGCACAAGCTGGACAAGCCTAAAAGTTGGAAATTGCCGTTATGGACTAATGCTTGGCGAAGATGGTTATATTTATGATGATGGCGTTGTAGCGCGTATTGCTGAAGATAGATATCATGTAACTACCACCACTGGAGGTGCTCCCAGAGTTTTTCGTCATATGGAAGACTATTTACAAACTGAGTTTAACGACCTCAATGTTTGGTTAACCTCCACTACTGAGCAGTGGGCTGTAATAGCATTGAATGGTCCACATGCCAGGGACATTTTGGAGCCATTAGTTGAGGGAATTGACTTGAGCGCAGATTTTTTCCCCCACATGTCAGTAAGGCTTGGAAGTATATGTGGAATTCCGACACGACTATTCAGAGTGAGTTTTACGGGTGAGCTTGGCTTTGAGATAAATGTACCTTCGCATTATGGTCTTGCGCTTTGGGAGATTCTTATGGCTGAAGGTTCAAAATATAAAATCACTCCATATGGAACAGAGGCGATGCATGTTTTGAGGGCTGAAAAGGGTTTTATTATTGTTGGTCAAGATACGGATGGAACAGTTACACCCCATGACGCAGGAATGGCTTGGGCGGTTGCAAAAAAGAAGAAAGATTTTGTTGGTATGAGGTCTTTAAAGAGAAAAGATTTAGTAAGTGGGATGCGTAAGCAACTTGTGGGACTTCTCACTGAGGATCCATTAACTGTTTTAGCTGAAGGTTCACAAGTTGTGCTTGACCCTAAACAGCCGAAACCTATGAAGATGATAGGGCATGTTACTTCGAGCTATTGGTCGGAAAGCCTTGGAAAATCTATTGCTATGGCTGTAATTGAAGATGGGTTTAACCGTATGGGAGAGGACGTTTACATACCAATGCCCACTGGTACTATTCAGGCAAAAGTTTGCAAATCGGTATTTTATGACCCTGAAGGAAAAAGAATTCATGTTTGATCAGGCAGTCAATATCAATCTTAAAAAGTCAGATAAATTCGAATGCGAAGTTATTGGAGAACAATTGCGATTTAGCATTCGTATGCATCAGAGCACTTTAAAAAAAGCAAGCAATGTATTTGGCTTCAACTTTCCAAAGAATATTGGGGGGGTTGAAAAAATAGATAAAACGTTGTGTATGTGCCTTGGACCAGATGAGTGGATTGTAATTTCTGAACCAGAACTAAAGACGCAATTTGATGATATATTTGCTAGACTAAGTGGATACTTAACAATAAGCATAACTGATATTTCCAATAGAAATATAGGCTTTATATTAAGAGGATCAGAGGTGCAAAAATATATAAATTCGGGTTGCCCGTTAGATCTTGATTTAAAATCATTTCCAGTAGGAAAATCTTCTCGAACAGTTTTTGAAAGCGTTTCAATTCTTCTATTTAGAGATAGTGAAACTTCTTTTAGATTAGAATGTTGGAGATCCTTTAGTTCGTATTTGACGAACTTTTTTGAACGTATTGCTAAAACTAATGACTAAAAAAGTTGTTTTATTAGACGGCGGTATGGGTCAAGAGCTTATAAAGAGGTCAGGTCAAAAACCTACACCCCTCTGGTCTACTCGTGTATTATTAGATAACCCTGAACTCGTACAAGAGCTTCACTCTGATTTTATTAAGTCAGGTGCCCAGGTTATTTCATTGAATAATTACACAGCTACACCTTTCCGATTACGTCGGGATGCGAGTATTGAACTATTTGATAAAATACATCAATCAGCGAAGACTGTTGCTAAAGCTGCTAAGGTTAAAAGCGGAAAAGAGTATATAAAAATAGCTGGAAGTCTTGGTCCCATAGTAGCCAGTTATAAACCAGAATTAGTGCCTAGTTATGAAGAATGTATTTATGACTACAGAAAGCTTGTAAAAGTTCAACAAGATGGCGTTGATCTTTTTATTTGTGAAACAATGTCAACAATTCGCGAGGCTAAAGCCTCAGTAACTGCAGCCAATGAAAGTGGATTGCCTTCATGTGTTAGCTTTACTTTAGATGATCGCAACCCTTTTGTATTAAGATCTGGAGAAAATTTATCTGAAGCTATAAAAGAAATGAAACAACTTAGTGTGGAAGCAATAATGATCAATTGCAGTATGCCGGAAACGGTTAGTCAGGCTTTACCGCTACTTATAGGTTCATTTCCAAAGGTCGGGGCTTATGCAAATGCATTTCAGTCTGTTGAGAGTTTAAGGGCAGGTGGAACCGTTGAGAGCTTGAAGGGAAGAAAAGACCTAACACCAGATTTATATCTGGATTACGCTCTTAAGTGGCTAGATATGGGCGCGAGTATAATAGGTGGATGCTGTGAAGTTGGACCCAAACATATTGAAGCTATTCATTTGGAATTATCTAAGAGGGGTTATTTGTTTGAGGCTATTTAATAAAAGGTAATTGAGTAATTTTAGCGGTCCTTTTACCGGACGGGCAAATTACTTCTAATTCATTGCCTATGCTCCAATATTCTCGATCAATCATTCCAATTGCTACTACTTTTGAAAGGTCTGGAGACCAAGCTGCAGATGTTACTTGTCCGACTTTTTTATCCCCGTGCGTTACGTGCCATGGCTTTGTGCAGGCTGAAATTGATTTTCCGTCTATAAATAGTCCGCGGATTTGTTTTGTTGGTCCCTCTATGCTTTGCTTTTTTAATGCTTCGGCACCAATAAAGTCAATTGATGAGTTTGGGGAACAAAACTTTCCTAAACCTGCTTCGTAAGGGCTATTTTTTTGAGTCATATCATTTCCATATGAGAGTAAGCCGCCTTCTATTCTTTCAATTAGGTTGGGACAACCTGCTTTAACATTTAGATTTTGTCCCGCTTCAAATAATCGATCCCATAAAGCTTCGCCACTCTTAAAGCCATTAGTATATATTTCATATCCACCTTGTTTTGAGTAACCTGAACGAGCAACTAGATGATACTTACCATTAAAGTGGATTTTTTTATGCCTAAAGAACTTTAACGATGTTATTTCATCTCCAAATACTCTACGCATTAATTCATCGGCTTTAGGGCCCTGAATTGCTAAAGGGTTTATGTCTGGTTCTATGATAGTAACATTCATATTTTTGGCTACTGCAATTCCCTTTATCCAGTAGATTAAATCTGAATCAGCTATGGAGATCCACCATTTATTCTGTGAATGTTTGACAGCAACAGGATCGTTTAACATTCCGCCACTATCATCCACAACTGGTATATAATAACACTGATCATCTCTCATTTTTGAAAGATCTCTGGGAGTAATCATCTGTATTAAAGTTTGTGAGTCTGGTCCTTGTATTTCAATCTGTCTCTCAACGCTAACATCCCAAACTTGAACATTTTTTTTCAAGTGATGATAATCTTCTTCCAGTGAGTTAAAAACAGTAGGTAAAAGCATATGGTTATATACAGTGTATGCTTTAACACCTGCAGCCTTTACTCTTTCAGTAAAAGGAGTGCTTCTTATTCTGGGTGAAATAGATAAAATTGGTTGCATAAGAGCCTCATTCAATTTTCTCATTCTTTATATCAACTTATTAAAATTGGAAATAAAAAGTATATTTGTTATTTTAACTAATGGTTAGAATTAGTTCTGTTTATAATATTAATTTGTTATGAATTTACCAATTTAATGGATTTACATCTAACTCAACCTATGATTAGGAGGCCTAATACTATATGTATAATATTAGGGGGGTGAATAGGTGAAGATACCAAGCAACTTCGACCTTAGATCTTTGCAAGTTTTTGTGGTTACTGCTGATCAGGGTGGTATGACGCAAAGCGCAAGAGTTCTTCGGATGACTCAATCAGCTGTCTCCCAAATTATAGCAGGCTTAGAGGATGCTGTTGGCTCAAAGCTCTTCGATAGAACTGTTCGTCCGATAGTACTAACCTCAGCAGGAAAGATTCTTCTTGAGAGAGGTCGGCGGATTATTAGGGACACCCAAGAGACATTTAGAGAAACTCAAACTCTTGAGCAGCGCAAATTAGCTATGCTAACAATTGCAATGTCAGATTCTATGGCTTCGGCACTAGCTGCTAAATTATATAAAAATTTAGAGGATATATCGAGTTATTGGCGAATATGGGCAGGCCTGTCACCCTACCACCGCGATGAATTTTTATCGCATAATATAGATATGATTGTAACAACTAGTAATGTAATGGAAGATGTCGCAGGCCTTGATCGCCATTTAATTTTTCAGGAACCCTATGTCTTGGTATTTCCGAAGGACTATAATGGTTCAGTTGATATCATGGATGCTCCAAGAGATTTACCTTTTCTTCGTTACTCACTTAGATCTGCAATGGGTCTGCGTATTGAATCTCAGCTTAACAGATTGCGGGTTAAGTTTCCTGACATTGTTGAATTTGATACTGCTCCAGCACATATACAGGCAGTTGCAGAAGGTGTTGGTTGGGGGATTACCACACCGTTATGCCTGCTGCAGTCAATTGAATATATAGATTTAGTTCAGGTGAACCCTATTAAAAAAGGTCAATTCAAAAGGCATTTTGATTTGTTAGCCAGAGAAAATAGCATGGGCGATATTCCTTTGCGAGTTGCAGCTGAAGCCACTCGAATATTAAGGGATGAGTGCATGCCAGTACTATTTAATAAAATCCCTTGGCTAGAAGAAAAATTAAAGTGGAACTCCATTAATGATTAGAAGTTAACTTTAAGTAAAAATTACAAATTTTAAATTAAATGAAGCTTCGTATACTATCAAAATTTATAATTATACAAATAAGAGAATTTTCAAAAAAAATATATAAATAATCACTCAAGATTCGTTATTTTTATGACTGAGCTTCAATAGAAAAAAAGGGCGGTTTAACCGTTTATTATTATGAAAACACAAAACCTACCTGCACCAGGCGCACCAGATATTGATATTGCTCGAGCTGCAATTATGGAGCCAATACTTCCGTTGGCCGAAAAAAAGCTAGGTATCCCTGCTGAAGCTTTAGTGCCTTATGGTCATTTCAAAGCTAAGTTATCATTAAACTATATCGAGAGCACCAAAGATAAGCCTGATGGTAAGCTTGTTTTAGTAACGGCTGTAACTCCAACACCGGCAGGAGAGGGCAAAACTACTACATCGGTCGGTGTAAATGATGCTCTTAACAGTATCGGTTTAAATTCTATGGTATGTTTAAGAGAGCCTTCACTAGGCCCTTGCTTTGGTATGAAGGGCGGTGCTGCGGGTGGCGGTAGAGCTCAGGTTTTGCCAATGGAAGATATCAATCTTCATTTTAATGGTGACTTCCATGCAATCACATCAGCACATTCTTTAATATCAGCTATGTTGGATAACCACATGCAGTGGGGTAATAAGCTTGATATTGACCCTCGTAGGATATCGTGGAGACGAGTTGTCGATATGAATGATAGGGCCTTGAGGAATATTGTTATCGGTTTGGGCGGACCGACCCAAGGGATAGTTCGTGAGGGCGGGTTTGATATAACAGTGGCTTCCGAAATTATGGCTATTTTTTGCCTCGCAGTTGACTTGTCCGATTTGCAAAAAAGAATTGGTGATATTATTGTTGCCAAAACACGTTCAAAAAAGAATGTTACAGTGCGAGACTTAGGATGTGATGGGGCAGTAACTGTTCTCCTTAAAGACGCTTTTCAGCCAAATCTTGTGCAGTCTATTGAGCATAATTTGGCTTTCATACATGGCGGCCCATTTGCCAATATTGCTCATGGGTGCAATTCTGTTATTGCCACTAAAACTGCTCTGAAGTTAGCTGATGTGGTAGTTACTGAAGCTGGTTTTGGGGCTGATTTAGGTGCTGAAAAATTCCTAGATATTAAATGCCGTCAATCAGGGTTGAGGCCAGATGCAGTTGTTCTTGTTTGCACAATAAGGGCCATGAAAATGCAAGGTGGGGTATCCAAAAATGATTTGGGTCCAAGTAATACTGAAGCAGTAAGGGCAGGATGTGTAAATGTTGAAAGACATATACAAAATCTAAAAAAATTCGGTGTTAACCCAATTGTATCAATAAATCATTTCATTCACGATACGGAAGAAGAGATAGCCATAGTCAAAGAGTTTTGTGATGCCGAAAATGTGCCGATGGTAATCGCAAAGCATTGGGCTGAGGGGGGGGGTGGTGCCATAGATTTAGCAAATGCTGTGAAAGCTGAACTTGATAATGAGAAGACAGAAGTCAATTTAATCTATAAAGATGATGACAGTCTGATAGCTAAGGTGGAAAAAGTAGCCACAGAAATTTATCGCGCTAAATCAGTAACAATTAGTGCGGCTGCGAGGTCGTCTTTTAAGCAAATAGAAAAAATGGGTTTTGGACATTTGCCAATATGTATAGCTAAGACTCAATCAAGTTTTTCTACTGATCCAAAGCAGCTTGGAGCGACATCAGATCATGTTATTGAAGTAAGAGAAGTCACATTAAATGCTGGGGCTGGTTTCGTAGTTGCAATTTGTGGAACAATAATGCGAATGCCTGGTTTGCCTAAACATCCGGCCGCACTTGACATTGGACTTGATATGAATGGCAATATTGTCGGGCTAGCTTAATGCATAATAGAATAAGATTTAAATTTGGAGCCATGTTATGAGCGATCAAGATGAAGAAATAATATTAAAAGATTTAGACGATAATGATCTTGTGGCACAAATGCAGGATGACCTCTATGATGGTATGATACCTGAAGTGACAGAAGGGACACAGATATTACTTGACCGTGGATGGGACGCAAACATGGTGCTCAATGATGCACTTGTTGAAGGAATGCGGATTGTTGGTGTTGATTTCCGAGACGGTATTTTATTTGTTCCTGAGGTTCTTCAGAGCGCAAATGCTATGAAAGGTGGTATGCAATTACTAAGGCCCATTTTAGCCATAAGTGAAAATAATACCAGTGTTGGAAAGTACGTTATAGGAACCGTAAAGGGTGATATTCATGACATTGGAAAAAATCTTGTTGGAATGATGCTTGAGGGAGCAGGTTTTGAAGTTGTGGACTTGGGTATCAATACTCCAGTTGAAGAGTATCTTTCTGCTATTGATGAACATGAACCAAATATACTTGGTATGTCTGCGCTTTTAACTACAACCATGCCTTATATGGGTGTTGTGATAGAAGAGTTAGATAAAAGAGGTATTTTAAAAGAATTACCCGTCATGGTGGGGGGCGCACCATTAAATCAGGAATTTGCTGATGCGATAAATGCTCATACCTATGGAAGAGATGCGGCGATGAGTGCAGAACTGGCTAAAGCGATTATGGGTAAAAACCGTTAGTGACACAGTCGCGCCACAACACACTGGTTTTGGCCTGCGGCGCTTTGGCTAAAGAGGTACTCGCACTTAAAGCGTCTATGAATTTGGCGGATGATGTCTTTGACTTGCAGTGTCTTCCTGCTAACTATCACAATTACCCCGATAAAATCGTGCCTGCGCTCAAAGAGACTTTAGACGGAAAAGGCGCAAATTATGATCATGTGCTTATTGGCTATGGAGATTGCGGAACGGGGGGTGGCCTAGATCGTTTGCTTGAAGATTACCCTAAAGCTGAACGTCTCCCAGGTGCTCATTGCTATGCATTTTATGCTGGGCTAGCTGAATTCGATGTTATGATGGAAGAGGAACTTGGCAGTTTCTTCTTGACGGATTATCTCGTACGCCACTTCAAAACATTGATTATCAAAGGTTTTGGATTGGAACGTTATCCTGATCTTAAAGAAATGTACTTCAAAAATTACAAGCGACTAATTTACATCTCCCAAGAGCCAACGGAAAGCTTAATTAACGAGGCGCGTGAAGCATCAGAATTCTTAGGCCTTATCTTTGAACATAATCACGTGGGTTATGGCGATCTTGCTTCGCGCATATCAATATTACCTAAAAAGGAGAGGTCATATGGATAATATCAATGCCTCTATCGAAGTTTCTCCAAAGCAAGCGGCTGAGAGTGGTGCTATTGTCGATTTATTTCCGCCTGGCGGCCGTGTCTATATCACCGATGTTGGTACTGACTCCACGGACTATCTTGTTCAGGCGGCAAAGCGTGTCCGTGATCTTGGCTATGAGCCTATTCCACATTTTGCGTCGCGCCGAATGATAAACTCAGATATTCTCGAAGGCCGGGTAAAACGCATGGTCAATGAAGCTCGCGTTACCGATGTTCTCGTTATTGGCGGCGGGCTTGAAAAGGAAGCGGGTGAATTTGCTTCGACGATGGAGCTACTTGAGACAGGAGTATTCCAGCGAAATGGTGTTACTCACATGGGTATCGCTGGGCATCCTGAAGGATCACCTGATTTCGATAATGATATAGCGATGGAAGCTCTGTATGAAAAGCAAGAATTTGCAAAAAAGACAGGCCTAAACCTACGAATTGTCACACAATTTGGTTTTGATGCGGTTAAGTTCATCAATTGGGCTCAAGGCCTTCATATGGCAGGAATTACAATGCCTGTTCACCTCGGTGTAGCAGGCCCTGCAAAGGTAACAACTCTCATCAAATATGCAGCGATGTGTGGCGTAGGTAATTCTTTAAGTTTTTTAAAAAAACGTGGTGGTGCTATGGCTACAATGGTTGCAGGATTTGATCCAAATGAAGTTGTTGATTTGATTGAGTCCCATTGGAGGGGTCCTGATCCATCACTTATTACTCAGCTACATGTGTTTCCATTTGGCGGTGTAAAAAAATCAACTTCTTGGCTAATTGAGCGGAAAAGTTGGACCATTTAAGATAAAGCATTTTAATACGCACTATATAAGGATATATAATGGCTCGTACAATTTTAGCATCAGCAACTAAAGAAGTTGTTATAGGTTTTGATCAGCCTTTCACAATGATAGGGGAACGTATAAACCCTACAGGAAGAAAGTTATTTTCGAAGGAGCTAAAAGAATTTAATTATTGGCGTGTTAAGAAAGAAGCGCTTGCGCAAGTTGAGGCCGGCGCTCAAATTTTAGACGTCAATGTAGGAGTACCTCTAGCCGACGAGGCTTTAATCATGTCTGAGGTAATTCCTTTAATACAGAGCCTTACAGACACGCCATTATGTATAGACAGTTCGATCATGGATGCCCTTGAAGCTGGTCTAAAAGTA
>JABGVR010000027.1 GCA_018645985.1 Hellea sp.
ACCCTCATTAAGCCAAAAGTTTTTCTTATCCCATGCTGGACCCACTATTGGGTTTCCGTCAGGAGTATAAGCAATAGCTCCATTATAAACTTTCTTAATTCCCAACTCTTCAAAAATAGGAACTCTATGCATTGCGCTTTCTATATGCGGCATTAACCTATCAATATCTTCTTGAAATAGCTCATATTCTGATTGCTCATCAGGACCATCAAGATAACAAGCAGGTGCACCATGCTCATATGGACCGAGTATAAGTCCTCCAGCTTCTTCGCGCATATACCATGACCCGTCAGACTCCCGAAGAACTCCAAGTTCCGGTTCCCCATTAGCACGTCGCTTTAGTATATCTGGATGTGATTCGGTTACTATGTATTGATGCTCAACGGGTACGACAGGAATATCAAGCCCTACCATTTCACCAGTTTTTCTGGCAAAAGACCCCGTACAAGAGACAACATGCTCGCATATTATATCACCTTTATCAGTATACACCTTCCACATACCATCATCAAGCTGTTCAATACCCTCCACAGTCGTGTAGCGATATATTTTAGCTCCGCCCTCCCTTGCTCCCTTAGCAAAAGCTTGAGTTAAATCTGCAGGTTGCACATAACCATCTTCAGGGTGCCGCATGGCTCCTATTAATCCGTCCTTTTTCGCAAAAGGCCATATATCCACAACTTCATCCGGAGTAAGAAACTCAACTTCAACACCAATCGTTTGAGCAACGCCGGCATATTGCAAATATTCATCCATTCTATCTTGATTAGTTGCGAGCCTTATATTTGATACTGGTCGGATCCCAACATCTTGTCCAGTTTCTTCCCCTAAGCGTTTGTAAAGATTTACAGAATACTTATGAAGCTGCCCCACAGAGTAACTCATATTAAATAATGGTAAAAGACCAGCTGCATGCCAAGTAGAACCTGATGTTAACTCTTTTCTTTCTATCAAACAAACATCACTCCAGCCCTTTTTCACTAAGTGATATAACGTCGAAACACCGACCACACCGCCGCCAATTACAACAACTTTAGCTGTACTTTGAATATCAGTCATAAAAAGCCCCTAGGAGGATTAAAATGTTATAGTCTATAAATAAAAATTCTACCTGTGAGAATCAAATAACCCCTTATTTAAGTATACACCATAGTGTCAATTTACAGTAGTTAACATTAGCGCTATTAATGTTACATAAAAGGAATATTGTACTACAAATTAATATTAGGCCAGACTTCAAGAAACAAACATATCAATATACGATTTTTAATCTTGCCTGAGTACCATAATAGTATAGATGAACCTCCATCTTTATGAGTGATTAATTCATAGCGCCGCAGTAGCTCAGTGGTAGAGCGCATCATTGGTAATGATGAGGTCGGGAGTTCAATTCTCCCTTGCGGCACCATTCATTTTTCTTGCAAATAGAAATAAAAACGTAAATACAAAGAAAATGAGTCCTTACAAAGTTTTACAAAGAATCAAAACCTATCTACTTACTTTGTCAGTTCTTGTATTAACTGCTTGCGGAGGTGACAGTCCAAGTAATCCACCACCCTCTGTAGCAGCAAACTCCCCTCCAATAATTTCAGGTGAAGTTTCTTCAATACGTGTTGGCGAGGGTCTCAACTTTACGCCTACTGCGAGTGATCCAAACAATGATAATTTAACATTTTCATCAGAGGGCCTGCCAGAATGGGTTAGCTTTAATACTGCTACAGGACAATTAACAGGGACTCCCCTTGATGAAAACCTTGGTAGCGTATCATCCATAACCATTACTGTTTCAGACGGCCAATTAACAAGCTCAATAGCTTTTGACCTTGAGGTAATGAAGCCTGTTTATTTTATAAGCGTCAAAATAAATGGAATGGATGAATACCGAGATATGGATGTTGAATTAAGCGGATGTTTTGACTCACAAGAAAGCAGTACATGTAATGAAAGTGAAGAGTTAGAAACTTTTTACGAAAATGGAACGTTTTCCAATTGGCAAGGATTATTAAAGGGCGAAAATTTCGAAATAAAAATTGATAGAGATCCTGCGCGTCAAGAATGTGAAGCAAGTATTGAGAATGGAATTATAGATTATGCCGATCAAATAATTGACATCAACTGCCAAGCAGACCCCTCTGCAGCTCTCTTTGATAAATCAAAACTTCATAAAATACGAATAATTATGACGGCAGATGAATGGAATAGATTTGTTCTAGACACAGAACGGGCAAGATACTCTAACGGTGATGCTAATGGCAGCGTTACGCCCTGGAATACTTGGACACATAGCGAAGTCTATAGGCAAGTCGATTTTGAATATCTTGATGAAGCAGGAAATACTTTGGAAAGCCACACGAAAGTAGGGTTTAAAATGAAAGGCAATACAGCACGGCAATGGCCAGAACATTGGTATCAAGACTTCGAAAACGGTCAAGAAAACATGGGCTACTGGACGTTCAAACCAAGAAGATTTAGTTTTTCATTAAAATTTGATGAAGAATTTGATGAAGATGAAGGAGTTTATTCATGCATTGACGCATCAGGAGAACCCGCTGCTGTATCAGAACATCCTTGCAATAACAGAATAGGAAAAGATCTTGATGAGGTACCAGAAAATGATGGCCGAGAATTCATGGACCTTGAAAAAATATATTTTAGATATAATCGTGATGATCCCTCTTATCAGAGAGAGTTAACAGCTCACGAAATATTGAACTCTTTAGGAATTCCAACTCCTCGTATGTCACACGCTAGCATTGAGCTATTAATTACTGGTGAGAACCAACTTTATGGAAAAGATTTACCGATGACATTCAATATGGGTGTATTCCAGATGGTAGAACAAGTTGATAAACCTTTCATGAAAAGATATTTTGGCAAAAATGGTTTCCTTTTTAAAATA
>JABGVR010000028.1 GCA_018645985.1 Hellea sp.
AAAGTTAAAGAAAGGCTCAGATTCTTTCATCATTTATCCAAATCATTAAAATTAGATATAACTAATTCAATAAATTATATTTCAATTAAGTTCTGATTGAAACGTTTAGCATTGGCCACATAAACTTCAGAGTTTATTCGAAGCATTTGAAAATGCTGTTCAGTAAGTGACTTAATAATCCTACCGGGAGACCCCACAACCATAGACCCATCCGGAATTACTTTACCCTCAGTTATCAATGAATGCGCCCCAATGATGCAATTTTTACCTATTACAGCGCCGTTAAGTATTGTGGCACCAATGCCAATTAATGTATTCTCACCGATTTTACAGCCATGAAGCATAACTCGATGACCTACAATAACGCCATCTCCAATTATAAGAGGAATTCCAGGGTCAGTGTGTAATACAGAATTATCTTGAATATTAGTTCTAGCTCCAATTTCAATCAGATCATTATCACCTCGGATCACAGCACCAAACCATACAGAGCTGTGATCAGCCATTTTAACATTACCAATAATTTGTGCACTTGGTGCCACATAAGCATTATCAGCAATATCTGGTCTGACGCCGTCTAGTGAATATATAGGCAAAATTATAGCTCGTCTAAATCTTGCTGCAGTATTGAAATATTCAAATCATATGAAATATCATCTTTATCTTCATCATCTATATAGAGTATTCCTAAGATCTCATCATTTAAATAAACCTCAACGCTATCACTAACTTTACGAGATTTAATTGTAACTGACTCTGTTGCAAATCTTTTACAAAGATATTCTTTGACCTTATTTATTTGTTCAGGACTCATTTATTACTCCATTTTAAGTTATTATACATCATAATTTATGGTTTGTATCATGGTATTTGCAGGCTTTTCTATATTAATACCATTCAGTACTTTTGCAGGAACACCAGCCAAAGTGCAGTTCTCAGAACAGGAATTAAGCACCACTGAACCCGCAGCTATTTTTGAACCTTTTGCTATTACAATATTACCAAGCACAGATGCATTCGCGCCAATTAAAACATAATCGCCTATTTTCGGATGCCTATCCCCTAAATTATTCCCAGTACCACCGAGTGTAACGCCCTGCATAATTGAACAATTATTTCCAACTACCGCAGTTTCACCCATTACAAAACCGGTCGCATGATCAAGCATTATACCGCTGCCTATTTGAGCAGATGGATTTATATCAACAGAAAAAAGCTCGGAAATTCGGTACTGTAAGTGAAAAGCTAGTAATTCTCTTCCACTTTTAAAAAGAGCACTCGAAAATCGATAAGCCTGAATAGCCATGTAACCCTTGAAGTACATGAATGCATGCATAAACGAAGAGCAAGCTGGGTCCCTTTCTTTTATAGCAACTAAGTCTTGAAGCGCACTTTTAATTATTTTTGGGTCGAATAATATTGCATCTGAAAATACTTTACGTAAATTTAATGCTGATAAATATGGTGTACCTAACTTTTCTGATAAATGATTGATCAATGCAGTATCAAAAGTATTCTGATCAAGTATTGTTGAGTGAATAAGTGAAGATAAGACCGGCTCACCAATTACGCATTGAGCTGCATCTTTCTTCATTGCCAACCAAACATAATTCAACTCAGAATTATGAGGAGTAGAATACAATTTTACCACAAAAAACCTCCAAACATTGAAAGTAGCACTAATGTTTTACTAAAAAAATAATATTAAACTTTAAATATAACTTTATATCATGAGCTCTCACGCATATCACTCAAGTATATCTTCAGATCTCTTTTAACTTCAGGGGCAAGAATATATAGTCCCAGCAAATTAGGAATCGCCATAACAAATATAAGTGCGTCTGCAAAATCTAAAACTGCACTTAACTGAATTGATGAACCTATAATTATGAAGCCACAAAAAATGAAATGAAAAATCAATTCTTTAATTTTCCCTTCACCAAATACATAAGTCCAGCCTTTGGTTCCATAATAGGCCCAAGCTAGCATAGTTGAAAATGCAAATAAAAATGCTGCTATTGATAATGGAATTGGCGACCATGGTATTCTTGACTCAAAAGCAGATGAAGTTAACTCAATACCACTTACGCCGCCATTTAGAATTGTTTGGCTGTCAAAACAGGTAACGATAACTAATCCAGTAAGTGTGCAAATGATTACAGTGTCGATAAAGGGCTCTAATAATGCCACATAACCTTCAGTTATAGGGGATTTTGTTTTAACGGCAGAATGAGCAATAGCAGCAGAGCCTAAACCAGCCTCATTAGAAAAAACTGCCCTTTGGAAGCCTATAATCATAATTCCTAGAAATCCGCCTGCTACGCCTTGAGAGGAAAATGCTCCTTCAAAAATAGATTCTACAGCACCTGGTAATAAAGACCAATTTATAAAAAGAACAGCCAGTGACCCAAGGATGTAAAGCACAATCATAAATGGAACTAGCTTTTCAGTAACCTTAGCAATAGACTTTATACCTCCTATAATGATTACTCCAACCATTGTAGCCATAATGCGGAAGCAATGCTACCGCCCAAACGGTCCTCTGATTTTGATGCATCAATATTCCCAATAAAACTTTTCCTCGATGCTCCAACTAAGATTGGA
>JABGVR010000188.1 GCA_018645985.1 Hellea sp.
CGATGATGTCTACGGTAAGGTTAATGTCGGCTTTGAATACAATCAGAGCGAGAACGTTATTATTGATGGAAAGTTATCGGGCTTTTCCTCTACCGGCGGAATTAGCGGTTATGCGGCCACCCTTGGGATAGAGGTGAACTTTTAAGCTTCACAAAAGATAGATGGGAGGGAAACCAATTCCTTCCCATTTGGTTGCTAAGAACTTCTCAATAAAAAAGTTTCCGAGTTATATTTAATAAGTTAACTGCCGTATATTAATTGTCCCAACTCAATATTAAAGTTTCTTAGGGCTCTAACAAAAAAGTTTCCTCACTTATTAGCAGTTATTCTTTTGTGAAATTAGTCACGGCCTTTAGGTTACGTATGGGATCAAAAAGACAACTGTTTGCACCTTATAACTTTGGACTGCATTTATTGCTGCTCTACGCTATTCTGGGATAAATGACGCCGAGATGAAAATAGAAAGAGGTTCAGTTTGCGATTAATTTGTAAATCTAAAATGCTATTAGAAGATGACAGAACAAGGGTAACGCGTTTTGAATTTCAGCCCGATCAAGAAACCGGTTGGCACGAGCATGAGTATGATTACGTCATAACTGATATAACAGACTGTAACATGAAGATTGAGAACCCTGATGGAGTGGACACGTTGGTATCCGTTGCGGCTGGAGATGCCTATAGACGGAATGCGGGTGTAAAACACAACGTTATAAATAACAGCAAAATCCCAATGTCCTTCGTAGAAATAGAACTAAAATAATAATCAGCCCATAATTTTTTGATAAAGAGAACTTGCATGGTAGATCAAAACAATACCCTGCCATGACCGAATGTGTTACAGTTTAAAACTGACATGACAGCCATAATCATATAATATTGATTACTATCATCGCACTATGATCCCCCCTTAGATCTTTCTAAGGTCAAACAGTGGATAATGACTGCACAAATTCATTATATTGAACGGCTGCCTGAGTTCTGTTTTGTTAAGTGTCTTTTTTTTACTCTGTATCACCGACTGGATATTATGTTTTTGTGCATTGAGCGTAATTTCTGATGTTCTATTTAAACTACCAATAAGTGCTAAAGTAATTACTTGTAAAACTTAATGACTTGCGAAGACATGTAAGGAATTTATGGTTCTCTTATTTTTTTGAAGTGCTATTTAAGTTTCAGCTTCGCTCGCACTACTTGTGCCTTTAGTTCATTCGCTGTCACTCATTCACATCGAGTAAATCCTTATTTCTATCGCTATAGATATTCAATCACCTGATAGTAATAAGCAGCATTGTAGCGAAGCCACGCTTGATGCTGTCCGGGTGGAAACGTTTGTTACCTGATATGAGTTGGATTTACGTCAATAGTTCGACATCCGGCATTTCCCAGGACTTATCCCAAAACGCCTTCTCACCTCCATACATTCCAACATCAGGAAACGGTTTATTTCCTGATGTTGGAATCCAGTTGGATTCTAGCCCTTTGGGTACTTCAGGACCAAAGCAAAGTGTGACGCTACCGTGAGGACTATAACTAATAAGCTGTTTATTGCTAATAATCTCCTCATCTCTTGTCTCCTTGCATAAATAATTGCGCCTTAAGTCTGCTGTAGCAGATAGAGCCGTCCAAAACTGCGTTAGGCCACATCATTAATCTCTTTTTCCTAAACAGGTATTAATTCGAATTTTTAGTATGTTATAAATTCCTTTACTGCTGACTACATCGCGCCAAATATCGTTATTTGTAATCAATATTATAATCAAAGCAGCCTAAACAATCATGTGGAAGATTTGATGGCTACGCCGGTAGATATAACCGACACACGGCAGGTTGTTTATTGGTTAATAGTCATATCGCAATCACAGACGGCGTAATCTTATGCAGTCATAATGTAATTTTCTGATGGCTGATCGTTATGGCACTGAAGTAGAGCTAACAGCTTGCAATTTTCATAAACTGGTATCCTATTGATTTTTATCTAAACTATCTTCTAATCCGTAAATACATAAAGAAAGAATAGAGAAATGAAATTTTTTTACTGCACTGTAGTTGCGGCCTGCACTTTTACCTTTACTTCGATAACAGCCGGGGCAGAGACTTTCACTCGAATAAAGTCAGAGAATGATTTTAGGGCATCTGTTGTAGACAAAAACCTTATTTCTAGTTGGGGGGTGATCGTTATTCACTCCAACGGTACTATCTCAGGCAAAGCTAATTCTTCAAACGACAGACTCACTGGCGCTTGGAAGTGGTCCGGTAAAACTTGGTGTAGAAACCTGCGTATAGGTAAAGGTGACCAGCTGGGTTCACAATGTATGAAAATCAGCGTTTCAGATGAAAATACTCTGCACATCAAAGGAGATGGAGATCCAACAGTATTCGCCATTGGTAATTAATCGCTGCAAATACGATGCAACCCCAGTTACGTGAGAGGATGGAGCGCTAGAGTGAGTAATTTTTAGGGTGTCTATGAATAAGTAACAAAATGCTCAAGATGAACTCAGGTTTGAAGACCAACTATTCAAACTTGGCTCAATTAGGAATTAACAGGCTTTTGTGGCTCACTACACGCAGATGCGATAAGTCGATAAAATTTAGGAATTCGGTTATTAGATTTTATTACCTTTTTCGATTGCACCTTCTTTAAGAACTCTAGTCTGTCCTTCAAAAACATGAATGAAACCACCATCTGTTTTATTGCGTAACAACGTAATACATTCCTTACCACTCCAGAGCGTTTGGGAGTAACAAAAACGACTTTTAGATTCTGCTTTCCATTTACCAGTACCACGTTTCCCTTCCCAAATTAATTCTAATGTTCCATCACTAGAAAAATACATCGCCCCTTTCGATTTTTTTAACTCTTTTCCACCCAACGGATAGGTATGATCAATTAAGACGCTATTAATTTCAGCCTTGGTAAGTTTTTCAGTTTCTATTTTACTCTCAGCAAAAACCGTCGTTGAAACAAATAGTAAAACTAATGACAGGTATTTTAGCATTTTTTACTCCGATATTGTGAGATTCAATAAGAAGACAGATTTCCAATCATAGTGTCAAGTTGATTTTAATGCCTACTAGTATAATTTCGATCGGCGGCAGTAGTGCGCCAAGAAGTTGAAAGGATAAATCTTAGGAATTCAATATTTATTTATCACAAATCTTTATAAAATTATCATCATAAATTCAATAAAAATTGCATCCTATTTACGATAGAACAATTTTTTATTGCTCTTAACCATCTAGATATTTATTCTGACCGATATAAATAAAGTATAGAAAAGATAGAAATCTTTGTTAATCACGAAAGGTTAATCATAATGGTTCTCAAAATCGCAACAATAACAGCTTGTGCTTTACTTCTTTCCCCACTGGCCACAAGTGCTCAAACCTTTAACTTCAAGCAGATAGAAACTGAAAGTGAGTTCCGAGAACTCGTTGTAGATAGAAAGCTGGTTGCTGGATGGGGTACGCTGGTGATACATTCTAACGGCTCTATTTCTGGCAAGGTTGGAAAAAATAAATTGGTCGGAGCATGGAAGTGGTCAGGCAAGTATTTTTGCAGAAATTTTCGTATAGGAGACCAAAAAGATGCAGGAACAGACTGTCAAAAAATGAGTGTCGATGGTGATCACCTTCAAAACATCAAAAATAAAGGTAAAGGAGATGGTGCTGTCCTAACGATAACAAAATAGCAACTTATTTTTGACTTTCTATGTAAACTGATACGATTGCAGCAGTTTAATTTTGTTATTGGTTAATCAGCACCAACATTGCGCCAGTAAATCACCGACTATAACATAGCACAG
>JABGVR010000189.1 GCA_018645985.1 Hellea sp.
CGGGCTTACTTGATCCCTATGTAGGTTTTGAACTTGTTTCAAAACTCAAGGAAAAAATTGAGATTCCTATTCATCTTCACAGTCATGCGACCACTGGAATGTCTACAACAACGGCTATTAAGTGTATTGAAGCAGGTCTTGATAATGTAGATACATCAATATCTTCAATGAGCATGACCTATGGCCACTCCCCAACTGAAACGCTTATTGGTATTCTTAATAATACAAAATATGATACAAACATTGATTTAGAGAAACTTGTGCCTATTGCAACTCATTTTAGAAAGATGAGGAAAAAATATTCTGAGTTCGAAGGGTCGCTTAGAGGAGTCGATGCAAGAATAATAAGCTCTCAGGTTCCAGGTGGTATGCTTACAAATCTTGAGAATCAACTTAAAGAACAAAATGCAATTGATAGATTTGATGAAGTTATAGATGAAATACCAAAGGTCAGGTCTGATCTTGGTTTCATACCCCTTGTAACTCCTACCTCACAAATAGTTGGAACTCAGGCGGTAATAAATGTACTTGGCAATGAGAGATACAAAACAATAACAAAGGAAACTGCTTCCTTGCTGAAGGGCGAGTATGGATCCACCCCTTCACCAGTCAATAAAGCCCTTCAGGAAAAGATTTTAAATGGTGAATTGCCAATAACATGCAGACCTGCTGACTTGCTATGCAATGACGAATTTATTAAGACAAAACAAAAATTTATTTCCTTGATAAAAGAAAAAAATATAGCAATAGAACCAAACGAGGAAAATATCCTAACCTATGCATTATTTCCAGAAGTGGGAGTTCAATTCTTTGAAAATAAAGACAACTCAGAATTCTTTGAAAGCGCTCCTCTTGAATTTACCCAAGACAAAGATAATTTCTATAAAGTATTAATTAATGAATCGGAGTATCTAGTTAAATACTCCAAGACAGGAGAGCCTGAGATCTTTGATGAAAATGATTCAATAAAAAAAGATATGAGCAATAGCAACCCTGTTAATGATACCGGGGTTGTAATAAAGGCCCCATTGAGTGGGAATATTTTTAAAATAATTAAAAATGAAAATGAAAGTCTTGCCCTTGATGATACGGTTATAGTTCTAGAAGCTATGAAAATGGAAACCACCATTAAAACTCCAGTACCAGGAAAGGTTCTAAAAATATTCGTTAAGAATGGTGATAAGGTTTCAGCAGGCGACCCTTTATTTGAGGTAGCAGAGTAATGAGTTTTACTGAGTTTCTTGGCAGCTTGGGTATATTTAGCTTAACAGGAGGTCAGACGACCATGATTATGGTTGGCTTACTTCTCCTCTACCTCGCAATCAACAAAAAATTTGAGCCATTGCTTCTATTGCCTATAGGATTTGGGGCGCTCTTAACTAACATACCTGAGATAGGCCTTTCACTTAGTCCAATTGAGAAACTAATATATGCAAACAATCTTGAGCACATTAATAATATTCTTTTAGATTACTTTGAAGTAGGTCAAAGCATTAACACGGCAATTAAAAATGCTTCATTTTCAGAACTTATTTCTATCAATAATTCAGCCCAGGGTATGGGTTACAAACCAGGTATTCTTTACACATTTTATGAGGTGGCAATAGGATCAGGAATTGCTCCGCTCTTAATCTTCATGGGCGTTGGAGCCATGACAGACTTTGGCCCCCTTCTATCAAACCCCAAAACATTAATCCTGGGAGCGGCAGCGCAATTTGGTATTTTTGTTACTGTTATGGGAGCCCTACTTTTAAATCACTACGGCCTTATAGACTTTACATTAAAGCAGGCTGCGGCAATTGGAATAATAGGAGGGGCCGATGGGCCTACTGCTATTTATGTCTCATCGATACTTGCTCCTGAATTACTTGGAGCAATAGCAGTTGCTGCATATTCATATATGGCTCTGGTACCTCTTATCCAACCACCCATAATGAGAACCCTCACTACAAAAAAAGAAAGAGAAATAACCATGACTCAATTAAGGCATGTTACCCAAAGAGAAAAGATAGTCTTCCCTATA
>JABGVR010000190.1 GCA_018645985.1 Hellea sp.
GGTGCTGGGCCGCAGCATTCACAAGCAGTTTACCCTATATTTGCGCACATACCCGGTTTGAAGGTTGTGGTCCCTACAACGCCATATGATGCTAAAGGTTTATTGATACAGGCTATACGAGATAATGACCCCGTAATTTTTTGTGAGCATAAAATGCTTTTTGCTGAAGAAGGGGAAGTTCCTGATGAGGCATATACAATAGAATTTGGCAAAGCTAGAGTTGTTTGTGAGGGTAATGATGTAACTGTAGTAGGAATTGGAAGAATGGCGCTTCTGGCCGAGAAAGCAGCGATAATATTATCAAAAGAGGGCATCTCTGTTGAGGTTATTGACCCAAGAACTCTCTCGCCTTTTGATATGGACACAGTATTGGATAGTATAGAGAAAACTGGCAGACTTGCTGTAGTGGATGAATCAACGCCTATATGTTCATATGCTTCAGAAATAGCGAGCATCGCAGCATCGGAAGCATTTTCTTCCTTGAGAGCTCCGATTTGTAAAATTACAGCCCCGCATACTCCCGTGCCAGCTGCTCCTAATTTGGAAGCGGCTTATGTCCCTTCTGTTGAAAGAATTGTTGCCGAAGTCAGAAAAATTTCAAATTATAAAAGTAAAATATAGTTCAATTGAGTAGTATAAATATGTATCCTGGTTTCTTTAAAATTTTTTTCATTTTGATTATTTCTATTTTATTTGGATGTCAGCCTAGTGAGCTAAATGTTGAATCTAAAACAGATGTAGCTTTCATTGAAGAAACGGTACCTATTGATGGGGAAACATTATTTAACGAAAATTGTTCCAGTTGTCATTTAGGAGGTGTTCCAAAAGCGCCTCATTTAATTGAATTTCAATTGTATAATACAGACTATATAAAGCAGGCACTTATGTCTGGTGTTATGAAACAGCAAGCTGCGCATCTTACGGAAAATGAAATTGACAGTCTATCAATGTATTTAGCAGGGTCACGCAAAAGCTCTAAACCTGTAAAAATGTGTAGCTCCAATATGATTAAGACGAAGGAAAAAAAATCTGTCTTTGAGGGATGGGGATTAAAGTTAGATGGATCGCGCTATATTTCTGAAAAAATGGCTAAACTACCTAAAGAAGATGTTGAGAATTTATCATTAAAGTGGGCTTTTGCATACCCCGATGCTTCGAGAGCTAGAAGTCAGCCAGTCATTTTTGCTAACCATATTTTGGTTGGAGGTCAAGATGGCCGTGTTTTCGCTCTTGATTTTGACACTGGCTGCGCAACATGGACTTTTCAGGCTGATGCTGAAGTCAGAAATGCAGTTAATATAGCAGAGAGCATGGGTAAAACAGTTGCTCTTTTTGGTGATATAAAGGGAAATGTTTATTCAATAGATGCTTTGACTGGTGAGTTAATCTGGCGCAAATCTGTGAGTGAGCACCCTGACGTTACCCTGACTGGATCTCCGAGATTATATAAAGAATTTCTTTATGTGCCGCTCTCTTCTAAAGAGTGGGCTTCTGCAGCAGATCCAGGATATGAATGTTGCACATTTCAAGGCGGAGTTGTTAAGCTGGATATAAACAACGGCGATACGAAATGGACTACTCATACTATAGCCGAGGAGTCGAAATTCACGGGTGATTATAATGAAATGGGAGCGCGCCGTTTTCATCCGGCCGGAGTGCCTATATGGAATAGTCCTACTATTGATGAAAAACGAGGTGTTCTTTATGTTGGTACAGGGGAGTCATATACCTCGCCAGCAGTATCAACAAGTGACTCTGTTCTTGCAATTGGTTTAGATGATGGAGAAATTAAGTGGCATTATCAAGCTTTGAGCGGCGATGCATGGAATATGGCTTGTTTTATAGGTGGCGGTCCAAATTGCCCTGAGGAGAACGGACCTGATCTTGATATTGGCGCACCGCCTATTTTAATCAAAACTAAAAGTGGAAAAGAAATTATTGCAGTAGGGCAGAAGTCCGGCGATGTTTTTGCATTAGACCCTGACAATAATGGAGCCCTTTTGTGGCGTGAGAAAATGGGTAGAGGAGGCTTTAGCGGCGGGGTTCATTGGGGTATTGCTTCCAACAATAACGCTATTTTTGCGCCAATAGCTGATACAGCTTATAGCGAGTCTGATAAAGCATTAAGTCGTGCGGGTTTATATGCATTGGACCCTATATCTGGTGAGACCCTATGGGCAACTCAAGCTGTTGATGTGTGTGAAGAAAAGGATGAACCTGCTTGCGATCCTGGTTTATCAGCTGCTGTTACGGCAACAAAAGACATGGTATTCGCTGGGGCTTTTGATGGCCACTTAAGAGCTTATGATGCCCTAAATGGTGATATTATTTGGGACTTTAATACAAATAAGGAATTTGTCTCTGTTAATGGTGAAATCGCAAAAGGCGGGGCAATTGAATCTGATGGGCCAATAATTTATGATGGTCACGTTATCGTAAATTCTGGTTATTCATTTGGCTCAATGATGCCTGGAAATGCTTTGTTAGTACTCTCGACTGACTAACTTTTATTGATTTTTGAAATAATTTATAAAAGCCTATTGTGACTTTTTAGTCATACAATTACCTAATTTTTTATTACTAGCTAAAAAGTCAGTTGTTACTAACCTCGGTTGGGTTGATTACCTTTATTAATATTATATGGGGAGTCTATAAAAATGAATTTTAATATTAACAAAAGCGCAAAAGCACTTTTACTAGCATCTGCTTTACCATTAGCAGGTATGAGTACAGGGGCTTATGCACAAGAAACAACTGAAACAGCTGGAAGACTTGATGAAATAGTCGTTACAGCAAGAAAACGTTCTGAATCATTACAAGATGTGCCAGTTGCAGTTTCAGCATTAAGCCAGGGACAGCTAGAGCGAGGTTCTGTGCAAACAATACTTGATGTAGCAAAGCATATTCCAAATGTTGAATTGCATACAGTTACTCAGTCCGGTGCTGCACTTGGAGCTTCTATCAGAGGTATTGGTTTTGATGATTTAGAAAAAACATTTGAACCTACTGTGGGTGTTTCAGTTGATGGTGTATTTATGGCATCTAATAGTGGTGCTGTCGTAGACTTTTTTGACATAGAAAGCGTTGAAGTTCTTCGTGGACCTCAAGGTACACTATACGGCCGTAACACAATTGCGGGTGTTATTAACATAAAACGAACAGCTCCAACGGGTGAGTTCGGAGGTAAAGTTGAAGGCACTTATGCAAGCCATGACCGTATTGACCTTAAAGGTTTAGTAAACATGCCTTTAGGAGAAAACGGCGGCTTAAAAGTTAGCTACCGTAATCTACAGCAAGACTCACATCTCTTTAATGTTACGAATAATGAGCGACCAAAAATGAGAGATAGTCAAACAGCTTCAGCTGCGTTAAAATATGACTTTACAGATAAAACTACTGCTACTCTTTCATATGATTGGTATGACCATAACACTCAGCCTGCTGATGTAATAGCAACTGGTACTGGCGATAGTATTTTCTGTGCTTTCTTCACAATAGGTTGCGATGCCGATTCTGGTGCAATTTCAAGAGCTGGTGGTAACCGCGTTTCTAATGCAAGTGAGCAAATAGTAAGCACAATTGAGGGTGACAACATAACATTGAATGTTGATCATACAGAAGATAAATTTGCTCTGAAGTATATATTTGGGCATATGGATTTTGAAGAATATGCTTATTTCAACTCCTGGGGAGCACCGACTCCGTTGTATGAAGTTATAAGAGAGCAAGAATATAAGCAGTCATCTCATGAGCTGCAGTTTATTTCTGATTTAGATGGTCCGCTTAATTTTGTTGCAGGATTATATTACTTGTCGACAGACTCCTATTTAACATCTGGGCCTGTTTCAAACTTCACAACTCTTCAAGAGGCTGAAGCCACGGCTTTGTTTGGTGAGGCCACATATGATATCGATGAAAACTGGTCAATATCGGCAGGAGCGCGTTATACAGATGAGTCTAAACAATTGGATTTAACACGCTTTTCAAGTAGTTCTGGTAGGGTAGCTAATGATCCAACTGCTACTATTTTGAACCTAAATCCTGAATATAGTGATGATAATCTATCATATAGGCTTTCTGCTCAGCGAAAATTTGAAGGTGGTATGGTTTATGCATCTTATTCAACAGGTTACCGTAGTGGTGGTTTCAACAACCGTGGTAGTGACCCTTTGACAGCGGGACCTTACGATTCAGAAACAGTTGAAAACTTTGAGCTTGGGTTACGTTCGCGTCCAACTGATAACTTACAACTTAACGTTACTGCATTTATGTCCAACTATGATGACAAGCAGCAATTCGTTGTTACAAATGGTACAGAATGCGGGTTAGCAAACACTGCTACTTGCACATTTGTTAGAAACGCTGCCAAGACAAGCAATAATGGACTTGAGATCGAAAGTGTTTGGACACCAACGGATGCATTAACATTCAGAGGCTCATTCTCCATCCTTGATGCTGATTTCGATGAATATCTCTTCGACGGCCGTGATATCGCTGATGACGCTAAGATCATTTATGCTCCTAGCGAAATGGGAAGCCTTACAGTAGAGCACAATTCTGCAAGTTTTGGTGGTGACCTAACCTTTAGCGGCACACTTAGCCACCGCGGTGAGCAATTTGGTAATGCGGGTTTTGAGTCTTATAGTTTCCAAACTGGTCCTGATATCACAATTGGGGCACATACACAGTTTGATCTGTCCATGACTTATATCAAAGAAATGGATACAGGAAATAAACTTAAGCTTGTTGTTTATGGAACTGATATATTAGACAAAGATGGTCGTGTTTCACGAGCTTTTGATGCCGGAGCATTTGCTTGGCAAGAGCTAGTCGCAGGACGTCAAGTTGGAGTTACATTAGGTTACTCTTTCTAAGGACCTAAAAATAATTATTAAGCGCCCAAGCAACCCTTGGGCGCTTTTTTTATGAAAAAATGTAATGTATAAATACTTATTATCTCTAATTTCGATATTGTTTATTTTATCTGCTTGTCGTTTAAATATTTCAGATGATGATGCAAAAGAAAGTCAAAGAGTTAAGTATGTATCATTGGGCAGCTCTTTTGCAGCTGGCCCTGGTGTTAAGGATGTAGCAGATAATTCTCCAGATAATTGTTGGCAATCAGATCAAAATTATGCACGTAAATTATCCCAGAGACTTAATCTGCACCTTATTGATGGGAGTTGTATCGGAGCTAAATTATCAGATATAGCAAGCCCTATAAGCATATATTCTCAAATGGAAAATATACAATCAGACACAGGCTTAGTTACACTTCTAGCTGGAGGAAATGATTTAGGTTATTTAGCTAGGTTAATGACGGCTTCTTGTGAAAACTTGGTGAAACAAGGTAAAGTCCACAAAACAATACCATGCCTAGAAATGCCAGAGTTTCCGGATATAGATGATTATGAAAATACTGAATATCATTTAAATATAATTACTAATGCAATTATAGAAAAAGCTCCCAATGCCGTAATCGTTTTAATAGATTATGCAACTGTTTTACCATTAACACCTTTGTGCGACCTTACACCGATGGATACGAAATATGCAATTGAGTCAAATTATATTAAAGGCCAATTAGAAGGTATGCTGGAGCGTGTATCCACTAGAAACGGGACTCTATTGATTAAAGCTTCGGAAATTACGAGGGATCATAATGTCTGTTCTGAAGAGCCGTGGATAAGAGATTATAAGAGTGCTGAATGGGGTATGACTACGCTGCCTTACCACCCAACATATGGATATATGTTGGCAATCACGGATGCTCTAGAGGATGTTTTAAAACCTTATTTTTAAATTAAAAGATAAAATTTTTTATTGAGTTAACTTCAAAGCTTTGATCAGGCTATTTGAAAAATCATGAATAAAATCTATGGTAGACTGCGCTTGTTCTATCTTAGGGAAACCATGAATTGCCGCAGGATAAATATCAAATTCTGTTTTTACGCCAGCTTTTATTAATTTTCGAGCATACTCAATATTTTCATCCAAAAATAAATCTAAGGTGCCTACTCCTATCCAGCAAGAGGGCAGTCCTGTGTAAGATTTTAATGCTGCAGGTACAGCTGGTGACATATGCGGTTGACCATTTAAATATGCCGACCAGCCAAACTGGTTCATCTCTGCGGTCCAAATGAACTCACCTAATAGAGGGTCTTTTTTATTGACTTCAGTTCCCGTACTGGCATCAAGCATTGGGTATAATAGAAGCAAGTGTGCTATTTTATTTGTTTTATCATTTAACTTTAATTGCGACAGTGCTGCTGCGAGGCATCCTCCAGCACTGTCACCGCTTAAGGCTATTCTGTTGATGTTAACTTTAAGGTTTTCCGCATTTGCATGAAACCAGTCGAAGCCATCTTCACAATCATTTAAAGGAGTAGGGTAAGGGTATTCTGGTGCTTTCCTGTAACTTATCGCGAGAATTGTTATTCCTAATTTTGAACACAGATTTAAATGTCTTGAATCATTGCTCTCGGGCAATCCCATCACAAGACCACCGCCATGGATATGTACTAAACCAGCTGATGTGTTATTATGATTGGGTTCATTGTTTTTGTATAAAATTGCTTTTGAGTGGCTTCCATCTCTCAGTGTAATGACTATTTCGTTTCGCGTGACATTATTTGGCACTACTGATTCAAGCACTGAAAGGCTTTTCACTACTTCTCTATATGCATCTAGGGATAGTTGGTTTTCGAGCTTTAAATCCATCTCTTGCATTAATGTGACTAATGGTTTCAGGTCACTAGCTACTAAGTGGAGACTTTTTGATGGCATAATTTATTTTTCCTGATTTATATATCGATCTAGTTCTCGATGAAAATGTCTAATTCTATCTTCTTGTTCACACCAAATAGGTCCTTTAAACCCACGTGACTTAACGCCTTCTTGGACGGAGGCTACTAATTCCACATCTTGATCAAGCACCTCCCCTAGTTCTGGATTTATACCAGCAGCAACATGTTCCACCTCAGGTCTTATTTCACCTGTTATATCGTTTTCTTCAGGAAGACCCATCCATGCGGGGACAGTAAAGCTTGGATCGTCTACATATCGAAACATTGTAATATTATCATAATAGAAACGTTCAGGATCAGTTGCATGTGGAGTAAAGCGCATAATAAAAATACCCTCTGGATGCATACCAATCTGTACATTTGGAAAAAACCCTGTTGCCCAGCTATCGGTTAATTGACCATTTGTCATTTTTTCATAGTATTCTAGATTAAATTTTCTCCCTTTTTCCCGTTTTGCTTTTTGTATTGCAGCACGGACATCTTTCGATGTTCCGACGAATTTTTCGGGATTAATGCCTGCTTCAGAAAGAAATGCAGCTTGATAAGGGTCGAGACTCTCTTGATCTTTTACTCTGTGTGACTTTACGCCTATTGGTACAATCATCCTACTAAATCCATTTGGATAGAGATCAACCTGAGAGAAATCTTCCATAACACCTTGGGTTTGGGGATGAATGTACGGTAAGTGATATGTTTCATAAAAAGCATCCACACCTGTTTTCCAATTTGCAAGCCATTCACTTCTTACGTGGCGAACTACGTTCATTTTTTCAATTTCGTAGTTTTCGATATAACCTTCGGGCAATCCAATCCAATCTTTCAAGTTTGGCGCTCTACCATCAATGTTTATGAAAATAAGACCGGCTAGTGTTTCGCATCTTACTTCCGTTAATCCTGGACGATGCTTTATTAATTCTGGATGAAAGGTATGCTCATCTGTAATTTTTTTAAGCGAACCGTCTAAATTGAATTCCCATGCGTGAAAAGGGCAAGAAAAACTATTTACAGAGCCATTATCAGTTAGGCAAATGCGATTGCCTCTATGGGGGCAAACATTGTAATATGCCTTTATTTTACCTGATTCTGTTTTTGTGATTATAAATTGTTCATGCCCATGGGTAAATAATGTAAAATCACCACTTTCTTTTACATCCGGTGTAACGCCAGCTAGTAGCCAAACTTTTGGCCATAATGTTTCCCACTCTTTCTTTTGAAAGTCTTGAGTGTAGTATCTTTTTGGATCTACCACATCATTTCCGATATCATGCGGCCTAGCTTGTTTGGCTTCAAGTGACCCGTCAGGCGCCCCTAAATTCATTGGCCATTCCGCTTTTAAGTTTTGAGACATAATTTCCTCATTTATTTAATTAAAAACAAAGTCTATAGTTTTGGTTTAAGTGCTGATAGGCATTCTTCCAGGTAATTAAAAAGCCTTGTTTCCCGCTCGATATCTTCTGGTATAGATAAATGTCTTATTGCTACGCCTTCAAGGGTGGTGTTAACAAGGTCCATAGCTAGCTCCAAAGCATCTGTATTGCTACGCCACTGCGGAAAAAGGTCATAAGATAGATTGTACCATTCATCATAAAATGCTGCTTGTGCGGGCTGTAAAATCTTAGCTAATCCTTTATCTGTTCGCGATGCAACTGCTAGTTCATGGAATACAACATAAAGTGGGTGAGTAACATGCTTCCAATATGCTTTTAATCCGTCATGCAACTGCAGTTTATCTTTTGGAAGCGCAGCGATAGCTCTTTTAAACGCCCGCAGTCTTTTTTCATGCAGATATTCTATAGCTGCCCCTATCACAGCTGAGCGATTATTAAAATGGTGCATCATCGCACCACGTGAAACCCCAGCTTCATTTGCAATTATTGGAGTGGTTGTTCCGGCATACCCATATTTTGCTATACAGCTAAGGGCTGCCTCTACGATTATTTTTCTCGTTGAGGCGCTTTTCTGAGCCTGCCGACCGATTTCTTTTCTTTGGGCAGTTTTTACTTTTTCAGTTGAAGTCTTGCTATTCATATATTAGTCCAGTAAAAAACAATCGTGTCTGTTTTTTTTATTATATATTTTTTATAAATGCACGAAGAAAATATAGATTTAGAATTACAGTTCTATTTATTTATAATTGGAGGGTACTAATGGGAAGAGTAGCTGGAAAAATAGCCTTAATTACAGGCGCTGCATCTGGACTTGGTTTTGCAGATGCAAAGTTGTTGGCAGAAGAAGGGGCAAAAGTTGTTCTTACTGATGTAAATATAGAGAAAGGTGAAGCCGCTGCTTTAGAATTAGGCCCATCTGCTTCTTTTATCAAGCATGATGTTAGTTCTGAGCAAGATTGGATCGAAGTAATAAGTAAAATTGACGAGTTACATGGAAACCTTGATATTTTGGTAAACAATGCTGGCGTTGTTGTTATGTCAGACCCTGTTAATTGCACTTTGGAAGAATTTCGTTTCGCAAACAGAATTATGTCTGAGGGAGTCTTTCTGGGTATGAAATATTCTATGCCTTTATTAAAAAAAAATCATGGAGGGTCTATTGTTAATATGTCCTCAACCGCATCTCATCTTGGGTACCCTATTTTCTTTGCCTATTCAGCTGCCAAAGGAGCTGTAAGATCTATGACAAAATCTATGGCTATTCACTGCCAGGCCGAGTCTTTCCCTGTACGTTGCAATTCTGTTCATGCAGGTGGAATCGAGACTCCTATGGTTCAGTTTGCTCAAGGTAGAGCCGATGAAGCCCCTGTAGATGTTCCAGCTCAAGGAGTGCTACCAGCTGACTCACTTGGAACGCCAAAGGATGTAGCTAGCATGATTTTATATTTAGCATCTGATGAATCGCGATTTGTTACTGGCGCGGAATTTCTTATCGACAATGGGCTTTTAGCCCGCCCAGCAATGTAAGGATTAACAATGGATCTCAATTTAAGAGGAAAGAACGTTTTAATCACTGGCTCAACTCAAGGAATAGGCCGTAGAATTGCTAACTTATTCGCTGAAGAGGGAGCTAATGTAGCAATATGTTCTCGCTCGCCTGAGAGTGTTAATAAGGCTATTAAAGAGATAAGTCTGATGGCTGATGGTAAAATTATTGGTTCACCATGTAACATTAAAAATAAAGAAGAATATGAATCATGGATAAACGACATGGCTGAAGAACTAGGAGGTGTCGATATTTTTATACCTAATGTATCAGCAGGTGGCGGTATGGATAGTGAAAAAAATTGGTGGAAAAACTTTGAAATTGATGTTTTAGGCACTGTTCGCGGTGTTGAGGCTGTAATACCTCATATGGAGCTACGCGGTGGCGGTTCCATTGTAATGATTAGCACAACAGCAGCGGTTGAGACTTTTATGGCTCCTCAATCCTATAATGCTATGAAAGCAGCTTTAATCACTTATGCAAAGCAACTATCTCAAGCGCATGGCGAAAAGGGTATAAGAGTTAATAGTGTATCTCCGGGTCCTATTTATTTTGATGGTGGCGCCTGGGATATGATAAAAATTTCAAATGAAAGATTCTATGATAAAAC
>JABGVR010000191.1 GCA_018645985.1 Hellea sp.
AAAGGCATTCGAGCTACCTAGTGCTGCCAATAATCCTGTACCAGCTGAGAATCCGAGAGCACTTGAAGATTTTAAAAACCGTCTTCTGTTAATATATGACATTTCCCCTACCTCACAGTACTAATGAAAATTCGGTTGATGTAACAGCCACATAGACTGCTACCGCGACGCGATTCCATCGATCTTTAGTAGTATTTTCTTCACTGTCTGAGCGAATGGGCATTTCATTTAAAATTGTCACTATACGTTCTTTTGTTGTATTTTTCATCAGCCCCGCAAGTAAAAGAGTGTCTAAATGCTCAGATAATTGATCAGGTGTCTCCGCGAGAGTAACTTCATAGCTGTAATCAGGCGCAAAGCTATCAATTGCTTCATCCCGCGCTGGAGAACTATTAAAAACATACTCTAACATCCAGTCATTATACCCCATAACAGAACCCTCATGCGTGGTTTGCAACTCTGGTGCTGTTAGGCCTTCGTTACCACTATATGTTTGAGGGGCTATAAAACCAGGACGATAAAAATTAAAAACAGATGATGCTTGAAAGGGTTGTTGACCTAACCCCTCATCACTTCGGGCATGAAACAAAAGAGCCCATTCGTTTTCAGCAAATACATTACCCACATCAAAAGCTCTTGCCCAGTTAATAAACTTAAGGACTGGCTCTCTTATCTTTCCGTCTGTATTTAATTTTTCTTCGCCATTAAAAAATTTCTCATCCAGCAATATAGCAGCTAACGTTGCCTTTAAGTCACCTCTGACACCTTCTCCAAACTGCACATTATCTGCAGATGTGTAACTACCCGTTTCAAAAGCCGTTGCTACGCGTTCAGTATATTCAGGAGTTGGGCTACTTGCCGTAAAGCGTTGAATTAAACGGGTGGCTATAAAGGGAGCAAGATTTGGGTGTTCGAATATATGATCAATTGCCTGATCTATTGCGGTATCACCATCAACGTAAGCGCCTATTGTTTTACCAAGAAATTTCTTTTCATTTTTACTATGATAATTTTGATACATCACCAAAGGGGCAATTTCGTCATAATCCTCACAATTCCAAAAATCTATCCCCCCGCAACTTAGTCCTGTAAATACTCTCGCAAGTCCGACAATATCCTCATTACTATATGTTTCTACAGGGCTCCCATTGATTAATTTTTGGGTTCCATCCATATTTAATTCTGTAACTCCCACTGTAAAAAGCTGTAAGAATTCCCTTGCATAGTTTTCATCCGGCGTTTGAAGGGGGTTTTGGTCAGAATTATCTGTATTACGGTAATATGTTAAGAAATTGGCCATTGCTGGCGTGTAAGTGATCTCTTTCAGTAACTCTTTATAGTTACCAAATGCATGTTTATATAGAGCATCAACATAGTGCGCATTCATACGCGGCCTATCGCCCATATTTAAATCAGAAATAACCGTGATCTGTGACAAAGCAAATACCATTCTTTGGCGTAGCTGGTCATCTCCATCAACCATGGCGTTCCAAAAAGCTGCAGAATATGATCTATGCTGAACACCTACATTATCATCTGTATAATCTATTACAAAAGGTAAAATATAAGATGGCGGCTTAGAAAATTCCTCTGACAGTAATTCGGAGGCATCTCTGTTGATGGCACCTTCAATATCCCCGCGCGACGCTCCAAATGTCATCTTTGATAAAAATGATACAACTTCCTGATCAGAATTAAGTTTTAATACTGATGAAACAGGGGGTGTCGGCGGAATTGGTGTTGGCGCAACCGATACTGGCGGGGAGTCATTACCGCCTCCGCCGCACGAAATTAAAAATATAACCAAGGAGGCTGTTAAAGTATTCTTTAAAGTCTTACTGACTATTTTTCTCATACAGTTTTGCATACCCACTAATTTAATTACTTTGTAAATATTACCATAATTTATAATCTGTCTAGTTAAAGTATGTTAATATTTAATTATACTAATAACTAAATTACAATTTACATACACAATCATTTAAGTCTATTGGGCTGTTAGATCATTAAATTTTATTCGTAATTGCACTCTAAGTTGGACCTAAAATGAAAGCATCAAAAATTGACGGCCGTATTTTTGCAGAAAACTTAAGAAAAAAAGTACGTCAAGCTGTTACTCAGTTACCTGACTCTCCTGCGTTAGCAGTAGTTCTTGTAGGCGAGGATCCTGCAAGCCAAGTGTACGTTGCTAGTAAAGTCAAATTTACAGAAGAATGCGGAATGAACTCTCTTGAGTATAAATTGCCCGCAGATACAAAAGAAACTGAAGTCGTCAATTTAGTTAAAAAACTAAATGAAAATGATAAGGTTGATGGCATATTGGTTCAGTTACCGCTACCTGAGGGGATGAATTCAGATAACGTGATCAAAGAGATTCACCCTGACAAAGATGTTGATGGCTTAACAGAAGCGTCTGCAGGAAGGCTTTCCCTGGGAAAATCTGGTTTGAGACCGTGCACGCCTACAGGTTGCGTTATGCTAGCAAAGGATGAACTTGGGGATTTATCTGGAAAGCATTGTGTTGTTCTAGGGCGCTCAATACTCGTGGGCAAGCCGGCTGCTCTCCTTTTTTTAGAGCAAAATTGCACAGTCACAATAGCCCACTCACGAACAAAAAATTTAGAAGCCGTTTGCAAAAGTGCAGATATACTCATTGCAGCCGTAGGGCGGCCTCAAATGGTTCAAGCCAGCTGGATAAAAAAAGGAGCCTGCATAATCGATGTAGGAATTAACAGAGTACCTAGTGTTAAGAGGCCAGGAAAAACAAGATTAGTCGGAGACGTTAATTATACGACTGCTAAAGACGTAGCAGGCTCAATTACGCCCGTGCCTGGCGGAGTAGGCCCAATGACAATTGCTTGCCTTTTAAGAAATACGGTAATAGCGGCTTGTGCAAGGCGAAACTGGGAAACTCCCAGCATCCTTAATTTCTAATAGTAAGGTTTTGTACAAAACTACCTTTAATGAAATTTAGATAAAAATCCTGCAATTTTTTTGGTTCGGTTGCTAAAGAGAACGTTTGTATAATAGCTTGAGGAAGCCCTCTTTATAGCCTCCGATCTCGTTGGGTATGGCGAAATAATTTTAGCGAGCCCAGAAATTTTAATATTATTGACCATCGCCATACTTATTAAATGAATCATCTCTCCTGCCTGCTCCCCGATAATAGAACCCCCTAAAATCTTTCCCTTACTATTCGCTATTATTTTAACTCCTCCAAGAGTTGAAAGCTCAGAGATGGCTCGATCATTTTCATTAAAGCTCCAAGTTAAACACTTAACCTTTAACGATAGTTTTTCTGCTTTTTTTTCAGTTAATCCAATACTCGCAAATTCTGGTTCAGAATAAATAACTGAGGGCATCGATGATATATTTGCTTTTGCCAAAAAATCACCCATAAGTGGTGGAGAAAAGTAAAAATTTTGAATTAGTTTTCCAGCATGATAACCAGCGGCATGAGTAAACCCTCCCATACCTTGAGTTACATCTCCCGCAGCATATATACGCTTATTGCTAGTTCTAAGACTCTTATTTACCTTTACACCGGAACGGTCATATACAACGTTCGCTTTCTCAAGTCCTAATTTTTTTATATTAGGGGAACGCCCAGCCGCTAAAAGCAAGTGACTCCCTTGTATGGTTTTTCCATTCTCTAGTTCCACCGATAACCCTGATTTATTTCTTTTTAGAGACTTTATTTTAACAGGATAATGAAAATTAATACCTTCTTTTTTTAACTCATCAATTAAAATGTCAGAATGACCTTTATCAAGATTTACAAGAGGAGGTTGGGCATCAATCACATTAATACTCGAACCTAAACGACTAAATGCTTGTCCAAGTTCAAGGCCTATAGGGCCCGCTCCAATAATAATTAAATTTTTGGGTAATTTATCGATAGTGAATATTGTCTCATTCGTCAAAAATGGAATATCATCAATACCGGGAATTGGAGGTACTGAAGCTTTCGATCCTGATGCAATCACAAACCTTTTAGCCGTTACTATTGCAGAGGGCGAGATGACGGTCGTCTGATTTTTAAACTCAGCATACTCACGAATTACGGTGCACCCTAATCCTTCAAACCGTTCCTGACTATCTGCTGGAGCAATCGTATTAATAGCATTATGCACATGTTGTTGAACCTCTTGGAATTTAATGTTTGGTTTTTTTAGATCTACACCAAATGCTTTTGTTTTTTTAAAAACATGTGCCTTCTTAGCTGCTGAAATCAAAGCTTTAGAAGGAATGCAGCCGTAATTAAGACAATCTCCGCCCATTTCGTTTGCTTCAAAAAGAACAACAGACCTTCCTAATTGCGCTGCCCCTGACGCAACCGAAAGCCCAGCAGAACCTGCGCCTATTATGCAAATATCAACATTATATACTTTTTTATTCATATGGCCCTTAAAAAGCTTTCTTAAAATTAAGTTAGTTTATTTTTTTTAAATACTTATAAACAACAGGCATTAAAGCAAGTAATGAAAGAGCAAAAAATGCAGGAACAAAGTTTTTTCCTGCATTTTGTATGAGTAGTGACACATCTAATGACTGAGCATTTGTGGATGCATCCAATAAAGTGTCCCGTAGCCCTGTACCAATTAATGTATAAGCTAGGGTTCCTGGAATAATTCCAAATAATGTTGATATAAAGTAGTGACTAAATCTAGCGCCTAAGAGAGCCGGTGCAATGTTTACGACAGCAAAAGGAAATAGCGGAATTAGGCGAAGAGAGAAAAGATAAGATAAAGAATTTTCTTTAAACCCATTTTCCATTTTTTTTAAAAATGGTCCAGCAGTATTCTGTAAAGCATCATTAAAGGAGTATTTAGTTAGCATGAATAGTATACAAGCACCTGCAGTAGCGCTGATAACAATTGTGGGAACACCTATAATCGTTCCAAATAAAAACCCGCCCATAATTGTTAGTGCACTTGCGGGGATCATGAATACAGTTGAAAGAATGTAAATAACAACGAAGCCAGTGAAAGCTACCCAAAAATTATTTTCTACGAGAGTGTTTAAATCCACCGCATACAGACCTAGTGAACTTGGTGTAAGATATTCATCCCATCCCTGGTAAAGCGCAAATAGTAATCCTGATATCAGAGCATAAATTGGCCAAATCTTTAAAAAAAAGGACTTTTGGTTTTTACTTTTATTCATAACATCTAATTGTCTGTTACATCATTTAAAGTCCAGTCATAATTATATGATTTAATTTTCACGCCCCTTTCTATAGCATTTTTTAGGTCTTTGTTTGCATGCGTTAATATATGGTCGAGTACACCTCCGTCATTTTCGAAATCCTCTTTAAACCATTTATAAATCGAGGAAAGCTGCAATCCATTTGTTTTTAAAGTGACGGCTCTTGAAGAATTTATATATTCAGTAGCCGCCATTAATTGATCAGCCTCTAAATTATCTGCCTTCCAAGAAGTAGCCTGAAGATTTGGACAGCTCATTGAAGCGCAATTCAGCATATAGTGAATATATGGTGATTTATATTTTGATCTTAATATTTTATGTTCTATGTCATCAAGACTAACTAATTCGGTATTTAATTTTATAATCTTACGCTTCCAAGGACCAGAGTTTAAAGGCCCTAGTTTACGTATAGATTTAATCTGATAATTTTCAGTTACTAGCTTTACCGTAACCGCATTATATAGGTTTGCGTAATAAGCTATGGCTTCATTTTTTAGCATTAGATCAGGATCCATACCTTCAAGGCTAGTTAAATAATTATTCAATAACGCCCAATCATCCGAGCTTTTTCTCAATGCCGAGTAGTTAAATAAATTTACTCCGCTGGGTTCACTTTTTATGACGTAACGTTTTAGAATTAGATCCCAATCACTATCTCCGGCAGAATTTTTAAAGCTTTGCGCCTCGGCTTTATTGTAGCCGTTTAGGTTACTCACCAAATTATTATCCAGTGTTAAAAAAAGGAATATAAAAGGCAGAAATAATGATTTTAGCATAGTGATCCCTTAGTCGCAGTTTAATATAAACATCTGCTATCAAATAACACCTTAGACCAATATATCTAAAAAGTTGTCAGTGATTTTTGATAAACACAGTTGTGTTACTTAATGATATTAGTTATCCATACATTTGTTTACGGGTATATGCGCCATTAAGCTTTTATATAAGAATATAATATTTATGAAAAATATAAACTTTACCACCTTATGAGTATTAAATTCATTGATTTAAATTCTCAACAATTGCGTTTGAAAGATGAAATCAATTCTGGCATTCAATCGGTTTTAAAGCATGGTCAATACATACTTGGCCCTGAAGTCAGGAAGTTTGAAAAAAACTTAGCAAAATTTGGGAAATCAAAGTATGCTCTAGGCTGTGCAAATGGGACTGACGCAATCTTACTTCCATTATTAGCATGGGGAATTGGGCCCGGTGATGCCGTATTTTGTCCCTCTTTTACATATTGTGCCACAGCTGAGGCAATCGCTAATACTGGAGCTTCGCCAGTTTTTATCGATATAAACCGCAGAACATATAATATCGACCCTGAAAGCTTAGAAAGAGCCATTAACAAAGTAAAAAAAAGTAAAAAGTTAGTCCCCCGGGCAGTTATCGCAGTAGATTTATTCGGTCAAAGCGCAAATTATCCAATCTTATCAGCCATAGCAAAATCCTATGACTTAAAGTTAATTGCTGATAGTGCTCAAGGGTTTGGAACTACTTTAAAGGGTAAGCATCCGTTGCACTGGGCTGACATTACTACAACAAGTTTTTTTCCTGCTAAGCCACTCGGATGCTACGGAGATGGAGGGGCTATTCTTACAAATGATGCCAATCTTGCAATAAGAATTGAATCTCTTAGATTCCACGGTAAAGGTGTCGAAAAATACGATAACACTCATGTAGGTATAAATTCTAGACTTGACACTCTTCAAGCTGCGATTTTATTGCCAAAGTTAAAAATTTTTCCCGAAGAAATTAAAGTCCGTAATTTAATTGCCCGTAGATATAGTGATAGCCTCAAAGATCATGTCTTGCACGTTCCGGAAATATTGGAGGGCGTTATTTCTACTTGGGCACAATTTACTATTGAGGTTTCGGATCCAGAAGTTTTTTCTAGAAAACTTAAAGAAAAAGGAATTCCAACAGCGCGTTATTACCCGAAACCTGTTCATCAACAGTCTGCTTATTCGCATTATCCTATTGAAGGGACAAAGCTTACGAACACAGAAGATTGTAGCAACCGAACTATTAGTTTACCCATGCATCCTTATCTTGAAGAAAGTACACAAAATAAAATAATTGAAATAGTAAAGAAAGTAGCTAGATAAATTTTATCTTAATGTCTTAAATTGTTATTTAAAACCCCTCTCAAAGCTTGACAGATTAGTTAGGGGCCACTAATGGACCTTTTCTATAGTTAGAGTGGTATTTACCACTTCGGAGAATGACATGAAACGTACTTTTCAACCATCCGTATTGGTTCGCAAACGCCGCCATGGGTTTAGGTCGCGTATGGCCACTAAAAACGGACGTGCTGTTTTGGCTCGTCGTCGCGCTAAAGGCCGCAA
>JABGVR010000192.1 GCA_018645985.1 Hellea sp.
TGCGTATGAAAATAATTATACTTAAATTTGCTTTAAGTAATTGTTATGATTATATTAAATGATAATCGTTAATATTACGCCCCCCAATTTGCCCCCCTTTTATATTTTTTTTAAAAAGCACCAATATATTAAGTTTATGAAGCATAAAAATCCATAATAAAGTATCATTTTTATATATTCTGGTAAGTCGGTCATTGTTTGTAAAGAAAATTATATTACTCGCAATTACTTACAGAATTAATTGTAGCCAGAACCATTGGAATCAAAAAGTATTTTCACCAAAACCATATAAGATGAATAACCCAGCGAAAACTTTCAACATACCCATATTAAGAAACCATTCCTTCCATTGCTTTTAATGCAATATCCTCATCAAATAAGACTGACCAGTACATTATAGTACAACCTATAAATGGAGGTAAACTTGGATATTGTTCTTTCACATAGAAAGTAGCCATACCACCTGTCGTTATATTAGCTCCAAGTATACCAAATAAACCTAAACTATCTTCAGACTCTTTGGATAGAATATTAAAAGCCTTTGCTTCCAGTGCATGACATGGACCACCTACGCCTTCATTGATCGGAGGGTATGCCACTGCAATTATTGCAACGACGGATAATGTTTTGAATAAGAAACCCACTTATTTACCCTTCTGCTATATGTCTGCACTTGTTCTTAACACTTAGGGTCTTCTACTTCATTATTCTAAGGGTAACGCCCGTATTTTGAATGACTTTATGGTTTCTCCTTTTCCGGTCTCATCTACCCATAGCTGAAAAATGGCAATTAGATTTTGCGTACCATTTAAATTTGCTGCACTGACTAAAACTGGGTGCTTCTTCGCTAAGTTTTGCAAATTTTTCTGCAAATCAGTTTCATTTTTTAAGGAGCTCAACGGATTAAATTGTCCATCTTTGAAAAGAAAAAATAATTCTAGACCTTCTCGTAAACCCATATTTGTTGCGGAATTGCATACAATGTCATCTTTCCCATCAGAATTTAGGTCTACGATAGAAATAGACATACACCACTCATGACCATCAAATGGTCCTTTATTCTGTTTTGGGAAAACGGCTGAAGTGATATCTTTCCACTTCTTATTTTGCCTCTTAAGTACTTGGAAGTGTTGTCCAGTCCATGTCCCGTTATCACGCTGAAATGCTAATGAGGCGATCACCTCAACCTTTCCGTCGCCGTCTACATCATATGTTACGATATCACTGTAAGGAGTGTTGCAAACACCTGAGCTCTCCATACAGCCTATATCTTCTGCTATTTTTAAAAATGCTTTTGGCGGTTTGAAGGTTGCTGCACGAACATATTTACCCCATCCCCTATTTTCTAAAACATATAGACCTAAATTGGTGCCAAAAACTAAATCAGGTTTTTCATCGTTATCCAAAAGTGCTGCTAATCCAGAATGAACTTCTTCAAATGAACTGGTATTGGTTAAGTTTAAGTCTTTTTTACTGACTTCAATTTTCAACTCATCGGCATCATTTGAATTTGTGAAACCCCAGAAATAGCTACGGTTTCTTAAGTTATCTTTGCCTGAACATTCTGAAGCATCTATGTAAGGGCTATTGATAACAAGTAAATCTGTAGTTTGATTTCCATTAAAATCTCCTTGAGCTAAGCCATGCGAAAAATCGGAAGCTTGAGGTAAGATAGAAGAAATATCAGTCCACTTATTATCTACCATTTTCATTAGAATATTTTGTTCTCCACACATTGGGAAACCCAAACCATCAGAACCATGCCCGCCTATAAAAATTTCGGATTGCCCATCTCCATTCAGATCGGCGATTATTGCCCGTCTCGACCAAATTTGTTGGGGTACATTTTCTCTGAAAGAAGTGTCCACTTTATATTTCTTTGAACCTGGATCATAAACTAGCAGGATGGGTTTTGAGTCGTGAACCCAACCTTTTTCTCTATCAGGAAAAGAGTTAAATCCGATTAACAGATCGTCATACCCGTCATTATTCACATCACCAGAATCGAGAAATGTCATTGATCGCTCGGGGTTTGACCACCATTCGCTAGTTGCTTCTTTCATTAATATTTCGCCAGAAACTGTCTCGAAAGAAGTTGCTTCTTTTGCATAGTTAGCAAAGAAAACAATTGGTAAAACCAACCATAAATATTTTCTCAATATACCCATTTGCCGTTACTCCTAATGAAATCATACTATCACTGTGAGACATTTTTATTTATTTTTTTATTTATAGCAAGAGACCTTATGATCGAAACCTTACAGCCTAACCACGGCTAAATATTTTCTTATCTAGTCGATGTATGTGGAAACCAGCGCGGGCTACTATGTTGCTGTATGATTATATGGGTACCCTTAGTGATATTTTTGTGGCTTCACTTACATCAAAAA
>JABGVR010000193.1 GCA_018645985.1 Hellea sp.
AGACGGTATATATATATTTGATGTTCAAACTCCATCAGGGTTGATTGAAAATTTACACTTTAGTCTTCCGGAGGCTCATAATTTGTCTAATGCTGTAGTGGCTCTGTCGATGGCTGTTGAGTTTGGGTGTTCTACGTCAGGCTTAAAGAATGCGTTGGCATCTTATAAGGGGGTTCAAAGACGTTTCACTTATCAGATTAAATCAGAGGAATTTATATTTATTGATGACTATGCGCATCACCCAACAGAAATTAATGCGGTACATCAAGCCGTCAGAGAGATGTATCCATCCAAAAAAGTAGCGGTGGTGTTTCAGCCACATCTTTTTTCGAGAACAAGAGATTTTATTGACGCATTTGCAACAAGTTTATCTCAGTTTGATGCCACTTTTTTATTGGATATTTATCCGGCGCGAGAGTTGCCTATTTCTGGAGTTAACTCTGAGTGGTTATTGGGGAAAATTAATAGTCCAATAAAAAAGTTAATATTGAAATCTCAGATAGTGGATGAAATAAAGGATTTAGGGTATCCTGTATTTATAACAATTGGAGCTGGAGATATCGGAGTTGAAGTGTCTGAATTAAAAGAAAAATTAAGCTATGCGTACTAGTTGGAATTTTATTAAAGGGCTGTTTTTGCTAGGTTTAGTGGTGTTTTTGTATGCCCTTTCATCTTTCAAAAACAACAGTCGTCCAGTATCAAGTGTAAATGTTCAGTTTACGGGAGAGGATAACGTTTTTATTACTTCTGAAATGGTTAACAAATTGTTAATACAAAGTCAAAAAAAACTATATTTTTTACCAAAAGATGCTATAGATTTGAAAGAGATGGAGTTTTTACTTGAGTCAAATGATATGATAAAGTCTGCTCAAGTGTATCTTACTGTAAACGGAGAAGTTAGGGTTAAAGTTGAGCAAAAACGTCCGATTGCTAGGGTTGCTTCCGATGATGTATTTTACATAGATGAAGGCGGTTTTAGAATGCCTTTGTCGTCTCAACATAGTGCACGTGTTCCCTTGGCGTATGGAATTGTCGATGAAGCGGATTTAGAAACGGTCTACAAGGTAGCATTGACGGTCTATAAGGATTCGTTTTTAAAAACGTATGTCACTGAAATTCATCAGAATGAAAATAAAGAAATAAGTTTAAAATTAAGATTGTTAGATTTTGAGGTGTTAGTCGGAACTCTAGATAATCTAGAAATAAAATTACAAAATTTAAAAGCGTTTTATCAAAAAGCTAAAAAAGATACGATGCTAGATGTTTATAAAAGCGTGAATTTGCAATTTGATAATCAAGTTGTTTGCACAAAAAAATAATTGTATGGAAGCTCAGAATATTTCAGTAGGATTAGATATTGGTACCACAAAAATTGTAGCGATGATAGGTCGTAAAAATGAGTATGATAAACTAGAAATACTCGGTATAGGAAAGTCTAAAAGTCTTGGAGTCCACAGAGGAGTTGTGAATAATATCACACAAACGATTCAGTCTATTCAACAAGCTGTTTCTGAATCTGAGGCAGATTCAGGTCTAAAAATTGGTGAGGTCACTGTAGGTATTGCAGGTCAGCACATACGTAGCCTTCAGCATAGTGACTATATTACCAGAGAAAACTCTGAATTAGTAATTAATGAAGAAGATATTGATCGTCTTATTAATCAGGTTCATAAGCTGGTAATGTTGCCAGGAGAAGAAATTATCCATGTCTTACCTCAGGATTATAAAGTAGATGGACAGGCTGAAATTAAAGAACCTATTGGTATGTATGGCGAACGTCTTGAAGCCAATTTTCACGTCGTTGTTGGTCAGGTATCTTCGATTAGAAATATTGGAAGATGTGTGCAAACAGCAGGCTTGAACTTAGAGGGCATTACTCTTGAACCTTTGGCTTCGGCAAATGCTGTACTAAGCCAAGAAGAAAAAGAAGCTGGAGTCGCTTTGATAGATATCGGAGGTGGTACTACAGATTTAGCTGTTTTTAAAGATGGAATTATCAGACATACAGCTGTAATCCCATTTGGAGGAAATGTGATTACTGAAGATATCAAAGAGGGTTGCTCGATTATAGAAAAGCAAGCTGAATTATTGAAAATCAAATTTGGATCTGCCTGGCCAGGTGAAAATAAAGATAACGAGATTGTTTCAATCCCGGGTTTAAGAGGGCGTGATCCTAAAGAAATTACACTTAAAAACCTATCTAAAATAATACATGCTAGAGTAGTTGAAATTATAGAGCAGGTTTATGTTGAAATTAAAAATTATGGCCATGAAGAGCAAAAGAAAAAATTAATTGCCGGCATCGTATTAACAGGTGGTGGTAGTCAGCTAAAGCACTTAAAGCAGTTGGTCGAATATATCACAGGAATGGATACGAGAGTTGGGTATCCAAATGAGCATTTGGCAGGGGACAGTGACAGCGATATTACAAGTCCAATGTATGCCACTGCAGTAGGATTAGTGATGGATAGCTTGATGCGACAAGAAAAAACAATGACAGAAATGCCAGAAAACAATGATAGTGAAGCGGAAGAAGAGGTCACTCCAACTCCAGAAGCCCCAAGAAATAATTCTAGAGGGTTTTTAGATAAACTAACAGAAAGAGTTAAAGACTTTTTAGATAACGCAGAATAAAATAATAACCAGTAAAATTAAGTATATGAGCAGCAGTAATGATTTTGGAATCACATTCGACTTGCCAAAGAACCAATCTAACGTCATAAAAGTTATTGGCGTTGGTGGGGGAGGAAGTAATGCTATTAACCACATGTTTAAACAAGGAATCAAGGGGGTCGATTTTGTGATCTGTAACACCGATTCACAGGCTTTAAATAATAGTGGAGTTCCCAACAAAATTCAACTAGGAGTCAATCTTACTGAAGGTTTAGGTGCCGGAGCAAATCCTGAAATTGGAGAGCAATCTGCAGTCGAAAGCTTAGAAGATATTCGAACCATGTTAACTTCTAACACCAAAATGGTATTCATCACCGCTGGTATGGGAGGTGGAACAGGGACTGGTGCTGCCCCAATCATAGCTAAAATGGCTAAGGAAATGGATATTCTTACGGTAGGAATCGTTACAATGCCCTTTGAGTTTGAAGGGAAAATCAGAAATTCACAAGCACACCAAGGTATTGAGAAGTTTCGTAAAACGGTTGATTCATTAGTGATTATAAACAACAATAAGCTTAGAGAAGTTTATGGTAATTTAGGGTTTAAAGCTGGTTTCTCTAAAGCCGATGAAGTTCTTTCTACTGCTGCACGCGGAATTGCAGAAGTTATTACGCATCACTACATGCAAAACATTGATTTACGGGATGCTAAAACAGTACTGAGTAATAGCGGAACTGCGATTATGGGTTCTTCAACCTCTTCAGGCCAAAACAGAGCACAAGAGGCCATTACAACAGCTTTAGATTCTCCACTACTTAATGATAATAAAATTACCGGTGCAAAAAACGTATTACTGCTGATCGTCTCTGGCTCTCAAGAAATTACGATTGACGAAATAGGTGAAATAAATGATCATATTCAAGCCGAGGCCGGTTATGGCGCCAACATTATCATGGGAGTAGGGGAAGATGACAGCTTAGGTGAAGCTATTTCAGTTACAATTATTGCCACAGGGTTTGACGTCGATCAACAAAATGAAATTACAAATACGGAAGTAAAAAAAGTAGTGCATGCTCTGGAAGATGAGCAAACGATGGAACATGATTTAATGCTAGCTGAGCCTGTATGTGCCC
>JABGVR010000194.1 GCA_018645985.1 Hellea sp.
AACCTGCGGACCAAAAAGCTTCGCACCAGCATAAAATATTCTTTGCCAAATATTCATGATCTAATTTTGCCCCAATGCAGTAATCTCATCAAGCAAAGAAATAAAAAATAAAATACGGAATTTTGTTATCTATCAAATTTAACAAATTTTAATTTTTTTGGCATATCTGCATCAGGACCAAGCCTTCTTTTCTTATCTTCAATATAATCGGCAAAATTTCCCTCAAACCATTCCACGTGGCTATCTCCTTCATAAGCCAATATATGTGTGGCAACACGGTCAAGAAAAAACCTATCATGTGAAATAACTACAGCACAACCTGGAAACTTCTCTAAAGCAACTTCTAAAGAAGCTAAAGTTTCTCTATCCAGATCATTTGTAGGTTCATCCAAGAGTAACAAGTTTGCTGGTCTAGTTAACATTTTAGCTAGATTCACACGGTTTCTTTCACCACCTGAAAGCTGGCCAACATTTTTTTGCTGATCTGTCCCTTTGAAATTAAAAGCTCCTAAATATGCTCTTGAGGGCACCTCTCTCTTACCAAGCTTTAAAATATCTAATCCGTCAGATACTGCTTCCCAAACATTTTTATTGTTATCTAAAGCATCGCGGTTTTGATCAACGTAACCCAACTCAACTGTTTGCCCAACTTTAAACGTTCCGCTATCAGGCTGCTCTTCACCTGTAATCATCTTAAATAAAGTTGTTTTACCCGCACCATTTGGACCGATAACCCCAACAATCCCTCCCTTCGGGAGTTTGAATGAAAGGTCTTTTATCAATAGTTTATCTCCGAAGCCTTTTTTAATATTTTCAGCTTCGACAACTATGTTTCCTAACCTTTCACCCATGGGTATTCGAATATCAGCATGGCTAACAACCTCATTATCGGCCTCATCTCTTAATTTTTCATAAGCTGATAATCTAGCTTTTGATTTAGTTTGACGGGCTTTAGGATTAGATCTAACCCATTCAAGTTCTCGCTTTAATGTTTTCGTCTTCGAGTCGTTTTCTCGGCCCTCTTGATCCATTCTTTTGGCTTTAGCAGCTAACCATGATGAATAGTTACCCTCATGTGGATGCGCTTTTCCTCTGTCAATTTCTAGTGTCCAGTTGGTAATATTATCCAGAAAATACCGGTCATGGGTAATGAGTATTATTGCTCCAGAATACTTCACTAGGTAATTTTCAAGCCAGTTTACTGTTTCAGCATCTAAATGGTTAGTAGGCTCATCAAGTAATAATAAATCAGGCTTAGATAATAAAAGTCTACATAATGCAACTCTTCTTGCTTCTCCTCCGGATAAGTTATTTACTGCGCTGTCTTTAGGAGGGCAACGTAATGCCTGCATCGCCATTTCAATCTTTGAATCGATATCCCAAGCATCTCTACCATCAACTTCATCTTGAAGCTTTGTCATTTCATCTAATATTTCGTCAGAGTAATCTTCAGCCATCTTCATGGCAACTTCATTATATCTATCAAATATTTGCTTGTCCTGACATCCCTCAATTATATTTCCCCATACATCTTTGTCTATATTCAAACGGGGTTCTTGAGGCAGGTAACCAACCCTCGTACCTTCAGCAGCCCAGTGCTCTCCTGTAACTTCAGTATCATTACCTGCCATTACTTTCATTAGAGTCGACTTACCAGCGCCATTAACACCGATTAATCCAATTTTGGCATCGGGATAAAATGATAGGTGAACGTTATCGAGAATTGTCTTATTGCCAAACTTTTTTGTGAGGCCTTGCATATGGTAACAGAATTGACGTGCCAATTTATGCTCCGTTTTTATTGTATTTATTAAAAGATAAGCGCGATATGCGTTGAGTTTATTTTAAATGCAAGTACTTGTAGTTAATTATTCGATTTACGTACATCAATAAAAAGCTTGCCGAGTTATTATATTGAAACTAAATTATTCTTTTACATGTAAATGTGGCGAGAAATAAGCAGCATAATTTTGTCGCCGTACTTAAGTAATCGCATTAGATGAGAAATATTAAGGAAATTCATGAAAAGTAATTTACTAAATAAAATAATTGTTTTCGATTTTGATGGAACAATTACAACTAAAGATACATTTAGGTTATTCCTATTTTATCATTCAGGACTCATTAAGTGGGCAATCAATATGCTAAGCTTAACCCCTCACTTTTTATATTACCTCCTAGGGATTATAGATCGTAATCAAATAAAATCTAAAGTAGTAATGCAGTTTTTTAAAGATACCCCTAAAAACAAGCTTCGCCATGATGCAAATAACTTTGCTAAAGAAGTCATACCAAAATATATAAGAAAAGATGCTCAAAAGTACCTTGATAGTTTAAAAGGTGGTAATGAAAAAATTGTATTATGTAGCGCATCCTTATCTATTTATTTAAAAGTTTGGGCTGCCGGTCAAGGTATAACCTATGTTTTTGGTACAGAACTGGAGCAAAATGATGAAAATTATACCGGGAAAATAAAAGGTGAAAACGTATGGGGTCAAGGTAAAGTAAATAGAATAAATTCAGAACTGTTAAAGTATGAGTTCATTATAACGGAGGCTTATGGTGATAGTCGTGGAGACACCGAAATGCTAGCCTTAGCGGAAAAATCTTTTTTTAAGCCTTTCAGGTGAATTATTTAGAATTAGCAATTTTTGTTCGACAAAATATATGACCTATCTACTAATAGTTCATTAGTAACATAATATCTTTCCGCAAGCATGATTTTAATTAAAAGCATAAGGTTTTGATTTGGTTTATTTGACACAAACTACGTTGACACTGGCTCAAGCGACTGTATATAGAGCTCGCTTTGGTCGACGAGTCACTTAACTTATTGACCCATTTTTATATAAAGGAAAAAGTATCATTCAGATACCACTTCCATCTAAAAGGATAAACAAATGTTTGCAGTCATAAAAACAGGCGGTAAGCAGTATAAAGTTACTAAGGACGATATTATTATCGTTGAGAAACTAGAAGCTGAAACTGGTAATAAGGTCTCTTTCGACCACGTACTAATCACTAGTAATGATGGTGCAGTCAAAGTAGGAGAGCCTCTTGTAAAAGGCGCTTCAGTAAAGGCTGAAGTTATAGAACAACGTAAAGCCGCTAAGGTTTTAGTTTTTAAAAAGAAGCGTCGTCAAACTTACCGCCGTAAGCGCGGACACCGTCAAAATGAAACAGTCGTGAAAATCACGTCTATTACAGCTTAAACACTTAGCGGGAGAAGGAATATGGCACATAAAAAAGCTGGTGGTTCGTCAAACAATGGACGTGATAGCGCAGGTCGTAGACTTGGTGTAAAAAAGTCTGGTGGTCAATCTGTAATACCTGGTAACATAATAATTCGCCAACGTGGCACAAAATATTATCCTGGCACAAACGTTGGAATGGGAAAAGACCATACTCTGTTTGCACTCAAAGGAGGTCGCGTAGAGTTCACAACAAAGCGAAACCAAAGAACCTTCGTTTCTGTAGACGAATTATCTAAAGCCGCTGAATAGAAAATTCTAGCCTAATAAGTTTTAAAAGATAAGCAGGAAACCGGCATCACGGTTTCCTTTTTCATATGCACTTAGTAACTATGCTTGCCTAAATTAAAAACTTAACAAATATTATTTGCGGACTCATTGAATAGTCATAGGCACCTTAATTAATCCTGATTTTTGAGGAATTGTTAAAAATAGTAGTATAGCACTTAAAACGTATACAGCACGCAGTTATTAAGATAACTGAATACTATACAATAGACAGTGAAAACAATGAAATTCTTAGACCAAGCAAAAATATTTATTAAGTCTGGAAATGGAGGCGCTGGATGTGTTTCATTTAGGCGTGAGAGGTATATCGCCTTTGGTGGACCCAATGGTGGTGATGGTGGAAAAGGCGGGGATGTTTGGGTAACGGCCCACTCAAGTCTAAATACGCTTATAGATTTCAGATATAAACAACACTTTAAAGCAGAAACTGGCACCCATGGAATGGGTCGGGATAGGGCTGGCTCTGCTGGAGAAAATATTGAACTAAAGGTGCCAATTGGTACACAAATTGTTGACTCTGAAAATGGGGAGATACTTGTAGACCTTACAGAAGATGGTCAGCGTGCTTTATTAGCACAAGGAGGTAACGGAGGCTGGGGGAATGCTCGGTTTAAGTCAGCAATTAACCAAGCTCCTCGCAAAGCAAATCCAGGTGAGGATGGAGAAGAACGTTGGGTTTGGTTGAGATTGAAACTCTTGGCGGATGTTGGACTAGTTGGATTGCCTAATGCTGGCAAATCAACCTTTCTTTCTACTGTCACAGCGGCAACGCCAAAAACGGCTGATTACCCCTTCACAACATTATACCCACACCTAGGGGTTGTTAAATTAGATTCATCAGAAAGATTTATTATTGCCGATCTACCAGGGCTTATTGAAGGGGCCAGTGAAGGGGCAGGATTAGGCCATCGTTTTCTTGGACATGTAGAAAGATGTTCAACAATTCTACATTTAGTTGATGCTTGCGGTGAAAATCCCTCAAAAAATTATGAAGTAATACGAAAAGAACTGAAAAACTACGACGCTGGTATAGAAAAAAAGCCTGAAATCATCGCCCTCACTAAATGTGATGCAATAAGTCAAAAACAAGCTGATGATTTAAAATTCAAATTTGAAAAAAAATATAAAGCAACTGTAATGATTATTTCTTCAGTAGCTAACCAAGGTTTGAAACCTATTCTCTTTGAAGCTTTTAAACATGTAAAAAAACGTAGAGAATCTGAACAAAAAAGTAGAGAAAATAAAGAAAAAATATTATCTAGTGAATACAAAGAGACTGTCGGATGGCAACCTTAGAATCATCTAACCGTATAATTATAAAAATAGGCTCAGCTATTCTTGTTGACTCGGAGAAAGGGGGTTTAAGAGAAGGTTGGCTCAATAGTCTATGCAAAGAAGTCTCTGAACTCAAAATATCGGGCAAAGAGGTTACAATAGTCTCTTCAGGTGCAATAGCTTTAGGGCGCTCAAGGTTGGGCCTTCAAAATCGAAAGCTAACGCTTTCAGAAAAACAAGCATGTGCGGCTGCTGGGCAATCTTTATTAACTTTAACTTATGAAAAAGCATTAAACAAATACGGAATTACTACCGCTCAGGCTTTATTAACACTCGATGACACCGAAGATAGGCGTCGATGGTTAAATGCTCGTTCAACTCTTGATACATTACTTCTTTTAGGTGCTGTGCCTATAATTAATGAGAATGATACCGTTGCGACTGATGAAATACGTTATGGGGATAATGATCGCCTTGCAGCAAGAACAGCACAAATGATTGGATCTGATACTCTTATCCTTTTGACAGATATTGATGGTCTATATACTTCAGATCCTCGAGTTAATACAAATGCGCAACATGTTCCTAAAGTGGAAGTTTTAACAGACGAAATAATGGAAATGGGCACGGGCATTAACACCCAAACAAACCTTGGTTCTGGTGGAATGGCGACAAAACTAATAGCTGCTCGCATAGCAACACAAGCTGGATGCAGAGTTTGCATAATGGACGGAAGAAAAAATAAACCCTTACAAAGGTTAAACCGAGGAGAGCGCGCTACCTGGTTCACTGCCAAAAGCAACCCAAAAAGCGCTCGTATTCAATGGATTAGTGGAACTTTGAAACCGAGTGGGTCAATTACAATTGATGAAGGAGCTGTAAAAGCATTGAAGATGAATAAAAGTCTTTTACCTGCTGGTGCAATTTCTTTATCTGGAAATTTTTATAAGGGTGATGCGGTCATGATAATAGATGAGAATAATCTAGAAATTGCTCGCGGCCTCGTGTCTTATGATAAAATCGAAGCGGAAAAAATAATTGGCTTTAAATCAGAAGATATATCAAATATTCTTGGTTATGAAAACGGTTCCGTATTAATTCACAGAGATAACTTAGTAGTGATGTAACATGCCAAATTTTAACGCAGAGAACAACTTATCAGAATATATGAATGAACTCGGTAGATTGGCTCGAAAGTCCTACTCTGAACTCAGAATTGCTGATAGTAGTACCAAAAATTATGCTTTAAAAAAAATGGCAGAAGAAATTCGTAAAAAAGAGAAACAAATACTTTTAGCCAATGACTTGGACATATCGCGAGCAGAAAATAAATCTATTTCAGGTTCTCTTTTGGATAGGCTTAAGCTCAATAGTGCTAGAGTAAACGATATCGCAAATAGTCTTGAAAAAATAGCTCTTCTTCCAGACCCGATAGGCTCAGTTGATGAAAGCTGGACACAGCCCAATGGATTAATATTTTCGAAAGTTAGGGTCCCAATTGGCGTTATAGGAATGATATATGAAAGCCGTCCGAACGTAACCTCCGATGCTGCTGCACTATGTCTTAAGTCAGGAAATGCATGCATATTAAGGGGAGGATCTGAAGGAACAAGTTCAAATAAAGCTATACATAAGGCACTAACAAAAGGTTTGGAACGGTCTGGACTTCCGAAGGAGACCATCCAATTAGTAAATACAACAGATAGGGCTGCCGTTGGGCTTTTATTGAGTGGTCTAGATAAAAACATTGATTTGATAATTCCGCGCGGGGGCAAAAACTTGATAGAGCGCGTACAAAATGATGCTAGGGTCCCTGTGCTCGCGCACCTAGAAGGTCTGTGCCATTCTTATATTCACTCTCAAGCCGACCTAGATAAAGCTGAGGCGATAATCTTAAATGCAAAACTTCGTAGAACTGGCATATGTGGAGCAACAGAAACGATGTTAGTTGATAAATTAATTGCGCACAAAGCTCTAAAGCGTATTGGAAAAGAACTTATCAATAATAATTGTAAAATTCTTGGTGATAAGGCATCTCAAGAGATCTTACCTAATATAATATTAGCTAAAGAAAGTGATTACATCACCGAACATTTAGCACCCATTCTTAATGTCAAAATTGTAGAAAATATAGATGAAGCTATTGGACACATCAACCATTATGGTAGTGGTCACACGGATGCAATTATTACAGAAAATGAAAATTGTGCAGCACATTTTCTCAAAAATGTAGATAGTGCAATTTGTATGCACAATACATCAACCCAATTTGCTGATGGTGGAGAGTTTGGGTTTGGAGCTGAAATTGGAATTGCAACAGGTCGTTTACATGCTCGTGGCCCTGTAGGCGCCAAACATCTAACAACATATAAATATCAGGTTACTGGAAATGGTCAAATACGAAACTAATGAGAAATTTGGATAAATTATCAATTGGGATATTTGGAGGCTCTTTTAATCCGGCACATGATGGACATATGCATGTTGCTTCTTGTGGACTACGTGAATTAGCACTTGATAGAATATGGTGGATAACCAGCAAACAGAACCCCCTTAAAAATAAACAAACTGAGTATAATAAACGTGTTAATAGTATAAAGTCCCTTGGGCTAAAGAAGCGAATGGAAATCAACCACATAGAAAGAAAAATGAATATTCAATATTCAATACAAATGATTAAAGCTTTAAAAGTTAGAAGCCCTAATACAAAATTTATTTTCTTAATGGGCGCTGATAATTTAAGCCAATTCACTGAATGGAAAAGTTGGAAAGAAATAACGTTGTTAGTTCCCATTGCTGTTGTAGCGAGACCTGGTTACGGCTTGAAATCTCAACTTTCTCCAACCGCACGTTTTTTGAGCAATCATCGAGTGCCAGAACACAAAGCACATACCCTTAAATATAAATCCCCTCCCACTTGGACTTTCATAACGCCTCCACTAAATAAAAATTCATCATCAGCAATACGCAAAGATATAGCTAATGCTTAAAGCTTATGATATAACTAAGATCTAATAATTTATGGAGCTTAAACTGACTGAATCAGAAACCGTGAGCATGCCCTCCCCTCAAGACTCAAAAGAGTCTCGCGATCTCGCTAATTTAATACTCGATGTGCTTGATGAACACTCAGCACAGGAAATCATAGAAATTGATATTAGAGGAAAATCCTCCATATCTGACTATATGATTGTTGCGTCTGGAAGGTCTAACAGGCACGTTGGTGCATTGAGTGACTACTTAATTAAGTCTTTAAAAAATACAGGAAAGAAAAATATAGGTATCGAGGGGCTCAAAAGTTGTGATTGGGTGCTTATTGACGTGGGTGATGTGATAGTTCATCTTTTTAGACCCGAAGTTCGAGCCTTTTATAATATTGAAAAAATATGGTCTATGCCTAGCCCATTAGGTCTTAATGAAAAAATTCAATACGACCCTGAGAATACGGAAACATAAGTGAAAATTATACTTCGAGCCGATGGTGTAATCCGGTCAGGGCCCGAACGTTTACTAATTGATGATTACATCAAAAGAGCAAACTCAACATCACGCTCCGTTGGTTTTCTTAATATATTTGAGGAACAAATAAACTTACGGGCAGTTAAAACGATAACGGAAAAAACAAAAATACTGCTACGCTACAATTCATTAAACGAAAAATTAATAATCTTAGATGAAAGGGGAAGGCAACCAACATCTAAACAAATATCAGAGCAATTCTCAACTTGGCGCGATAACAATATTAAAAAATTAATACTTGTTATTGGAGGGGCTGATGGCTTTGACCAAACCAATGTCCCAAATGATATTACTAGATGGGCTTTTGGTCAACAAACTTGGCCACATAAAATGGTTAGAGCTATGGCTGCTGAACAAATTTATAGAGCAATATCAATTTTATCATCCACGCCTTATCATCGAGATTAGATTTTAAAAAGTAAGTTCAAATGAAATCATTTTTTTTAGTATTGATAATGATGTTAATTTTTTCTCCTTGTTATGGACAAGATTTAAACCTCGGAGACTTAGAAAAAATAACAGCAGCTAAAAATAAGGCACGCCTTAAAAGCGAAGCTCTTTCAAAAGAAAAGAAAGAGATTTCCTCTGAGCTTTCAAGCCTTAAAAACCAGCTAATTGAAACAGCATCTATTGTGAAAAGTTATGAACTAGAAAGTATTTCTTTAGAAAAGCAAAAACTTAATTTATCGACATCTGAAAAAACTTTAAAAGAAAAGGTTTACGGTGATCAAAAAACATTAATGCGTTTGCTATCAACACTACAAAGAATAGAGAATAATCCGCCTCCTTTATCCATAAATCAGGCTAGAAATTCAGCTGAGTCTGCCCAAGCCGCAATTTTGGCATCTGCATTAGTTAAAAAACTTGAAAAAAGAGCAAATACACTAGCTAATAATATATCTGAATTGAGAAGGATTCAAGATGAGGTGATATCTAATCAGTCAAAACTTTCTGCTAATGAGAACATACTAAAAAAGCGGCGAAAAAAAATTGATCAGTTAATAATTACTAAAAAAGAACTCAAGGTAAACGTAGAGTATGAAGAAGAAAAAACAATAAGAGAAGTAGAGAATTTAGCTTTAAAAGTGAATTCATTAAAAGAACTAATAGAGGCACTTGAAAAATCAGCAGAAAGTATAATACCCAGAATTAAACCCAAAGAAATAGGGCCTACTCCAAAGTTAATGACCGACAACTCCCTATCAAATAACAGTGGTGCTGAGTTCTTATTACTTAAAGGTAAACTTGATAAGCCTATAAATGGAAACCTTACATCAAGATATGGAGGAAATAATAAAGGTTTAACTTTCTCGGCTCGCTCTAAGTCGCAAGTAACTTCTCCAATAAATGGGATAATAGAGTTCTCAGGTGCGTTTAAAAACTACAATAATATTGTCATCATAAATGCAGGTGAAGGATACTTTGTTGTATTCACAGGAATAGGGGAAATTTTTATAAATACCGGTGAAACTACGCGTATCGGCGAGCCTTTAGGTGAAATGCCTTTTAACGAAAATAATAAAACTAATTTGTATGTTGAGTTTAGAAAAAATGGAAAAACAATAAATCCTACCCCTTGGTTCACTGATATTTTAAAATAATAAAATTTGAACTATAAACTATAAACAATGCTGAAGTGACTAAACCCTAAAAGCTACTTGTTCGTAAATAAATCCGTTAAGCTTTACATTTGATACGTCTATTATACAGTGAAAACAGGAGTTAATTTATGAAATATGTATTTTCAGTATTCGCACTAATATTTGCTGTATTTTTATATACTTCATCTAGTTTTAATAAAACTGCTATAGCATTTGACGGGAATACTTATGAAGATGCTTTTGAACAGCTTGACTTATTTGCTGATGTCCTAGCACGCGTAAATAATGATTATGTTGTAGATATAAATAATTCAAAATTAATAGGTGAAGCTATCAATGGAATGTTGCAATCATTGGATCCACACTCATCATATATAGACCCTAAAGAATATAAAAATTTACAAATTTCTACTTCAGGCGAATATAGTGGGCTGGGTATGGAGGTAACCTCGGATGAAGGTTTTGTAAAAGTTATAAGTCCTATTGACGGAACACCAGCAAAAAAAGCTGGAATTAAATCTGGTGATTATATCATAGAAATTAATGATGAAAGCATAATTGGTCTGCCACTCTCTGAGGCTGTTGACTTAATGCGCGGTAAGCCCGGACAGTCCGTAAAAATAACAATAGCCAGAAATAATGATGAAAAAATTGAGCTCAATCTCAAGCGGGAAATAATTAAACGTCAAATAGTGTCATACAGCATTAAAGAGGGGTTAGCTTACGTGCGCATTTCCCAATTTAATGAAAATGCTTACCGTGAACTTAGTGTAGCTATATCATCATTGAAAAAAGAAATGTCATCAGAAATACCAGGTTTAATATTGGATCTACGAGGTAATCCAGGTGGGTTGTTGGATCAGTCTATTAAGGTAAGCTCTGCTTTTTTAGATGGAGGCGAAGTAGTTTCGACCAAAGGTAGGAAAGAAAGCGACAATAGAAATTATAATGCTGATATAGGTGAATTACTGAAAGGTGTGCCTTTAGTCATTTTGATTGATGAGGGTTCAGCATCTGCCTCTGAAATAGTTGCCGGAGCAATTCAAGACCGGAAACGAGGTCTCATAGTAGGAATGAAATCATTTGGAAAAGGTTCAGTGCAAACTATTGTGCCTTTAAAAGGAGGAAAGGACGGTGCCATTAAACTAACAACACAGCGTTATTACACCCCTTCAGGAGAGTCCATACAAGGAAGAGGCATAACTCCTAACATATTAATCGATTATTTACCTGAAGGTTCGAAAAAGGCGAATGCAAGAAAAGAAGCAGATTTGCCGAATACACTGCCCATTGAAACTGAAAAAACTCAAAAAGAGACTGATAGTATAATACCAGTAGATTACCCGCCCAATGGATTTAAAATAGAGAGTGACTATCAATTGAAACGCTCTATGGAAATTCTTAAAAGTGATACATATTTAAATAAACTAAACAGCTCTTCTTAAATTATGAACTTTTTTTTTAAGAGTAAGAGCTATAAAATCATTTCCATCATGGTAGCAGCTTTATTCTTCACTCTATGGTGCCCATCTTTAGTTGCCAAAGCACAGATTAACAATAACAATCTTACTCTTGAGAAGCTAGAGTTATTTGCTAGTGTATTCTATCATATTCGTGAAAATTATGTAGATGAAACAGATGATGAGGTGCTCATCCAGTCAGCATTAAATAGCGCCTTAAATTCATTAGATCCACACTCTGGGTTCAGCAGCGCCTCTGATTTTCTAGAGCAAAAGAAAGCTGAAAAAAGAGAATATGGTGGTTTAGGCATAGAGGTTTCACTCGAAAATGGGATCATTAAAGTAAACCATGCAATAAAAGATGGACCAGCATATATATCAGGAATTCGTGAAGGTGATATGATCTCTTCTGTTGGGGGAGAGCCTATAAAAGGGAAAACACTTGAAAAAGCGGTGGAGGGTATGAGGGGGGCGCCGGGAGACCCAATAAAATTGATAATATTAAAACCAGACAATACAGAAGTTGAACTCAATGTTGTTAGACAAATAGTGCGCGGAAGAGCAGTAAGACACAGAATTGAAAAAGGTTATGGTTATGTATACATAGAAACTTTTAATAACTCCAAATTAACCGAAGATTTAATTGATGCTCTTAATTCAATAACAAAGGGACTTAATGGGGATCTGCCAGGCTTGATAATTGATCTACGGGGTAACCGCGGTGGTTTACTTGAACAATCAGTTAAAGTTTCAAGCTTGTTTTTAGATGGTGGCGAGGTTTTATCTGCAAAAGGAAAAAAACTACAAGACATCCAAAGGTATCATGCTGAGCAAGGCGAGCTGCTCCCAGATACACCAATTGTAATAATAATAAATTCTGGATCTGCTTCTGCTGCAGAAATTGTGGCTGGAGCGCTACAAGATAGGGGCAGAGCTGTAGTTGTTGGTCGGCGTAGTTTTGGAAAAGGCTCGGTACAGTCTGTTATACCATTATCAAGAGGCAATGGTGCACTAAAAATAACAACTCAGCGCTATTATACTCCCTCTGGAGAATCTATCCAGGGCAGAGGCATTATGCCAGATGTATTGGTCGCTATTACATCTGATACTGGAAAAATAAAAAAACGATTAAGGGAAGACAGCCTTCGAAACTCACTGTCAAATAAAGATGATACAAACTTTAAGGAGGTATACAAAAAAATTATTTACCCGAGTGATGACTGGAATTCATCGGATGATTTCCAACTACATAAAGCAATTGAGTTGTTATCTCTCGAGCAATATGATGAAATAATTGAAAGCAACATGAGTATAGAAAGTTTTAACTAATGAAAATGGTAAAAGATCAGTGAGCTATCGACCGGCTGTGGGAGCAGCTATATTTAACAAAGATGGCCACATTTGGTTGGGAAAAAGATATGGTCAAAACGACCTATTTAATTGGCAAATGCCTCAGGGTGGCATTGATAAAGGTGAAACACCAGAGTTTGCTGTAAAAAGAGAGATTTATGAAGAAACGGGTATTTCTAAAAATTCGATTATCAAAATCGGGGAAATAGATGAATGGTTATATTACAATATTCCTTTTCGCCTTCAAAAAAATGACATTGTTAGCAGATGGATAGGGCAGAAACAAAGATGGTTTGCGTTCAGATTTCACGGGGAAGACAAGGAAATTAATTTAAAAATTCAAGATGAACAAGAATTCTCTGAATGGAAATGGGTACCTCTATCAGAAATTGAGTCAAAAGTCATTCCATTCAAAAGGGCTACGTACAATAGAATAGCTAAGGACTTTATGAGATATTCAAAAATTTAAGTGTTAAACCTTAAAAGTTAAAGTGGCATTAGTTCTTTATGCTTAGTCAAAGGCTTAGTAATGAATATACCATCTCCCTGACGAATTACACCACCATTAATAACAACAGCCATTACTCCAGATTTATAACGCACTGTCCCGTCAGATTTTTTTTCAATCACAGATTCCAGTAAATTAGGATGAATTGCATTTAACTTATAACATGGTTTGCGAAGTCCGGTTAACTTAAGCATGACGTTTCCTATGCTAAGGATAGTATCCACTGGTAAATTAAGTAAATCAATGCCCGCCGTAACCAGATTTTCTCCCATTTGGCCTGCTAAAATTTCTATTTCTTTTTTTTTCAACTCAATAAATAATTCAGATTGAATTAAATGTACCTGACGTAAGTTCGGAAGACCCGGTGCCTTCTTTTTGTCATATAAATGTTGAACTGTCTTACCAGCATGCGCATCTCCCTCCACACCAAAATTGGCTAAAAGAGTAATTTCCTGTTTTACAGTTTTAGAAAAATTGTGCTTTTTATCGGAAGCAACAGCAATGACTTCTCCGATAGACAAGTTTAATTAGCTAAAACGTATTGGAGACCATCGAGATTTTGTTGCATAGATAAAGCTGCTTCGCCTTCTAGATGAGCTAAAGATTCTTTGGCGAACTCAATATCATTTTTTATTTCTTCGCGGTCAATATCACCTATAAGACAAGCCTTTTCTGCTAAAATAATTAACTCCCCTGTTGTTACATCAGCGAAACCACCTTGCACAAAAAATCTCACATTTTCGTCAGAGAGATGTACATTAATAATACCAGTCCTGATGGCTGCCATTAAAGGTGCATGCATAGGGTGTATACCCAT
>JABGVR010000029.1 GCA_018645985.1 Hellea sp.
GTATTAACTTATGGGAGCCGAAAAAATTCAAATAATTCCCCGTCAAAATTTTCTAATTCTAGTTAAAAGTTTTCTTTATAGACTCAAAACTTATTTTCAAACACTATTGGGTTAGAAGTCTGTAAGACTTTAAATCAATAATTCGACACAGTTGTCGGCATGAATGTTTTGTCAGTACTCGCAGTTTGTCTGACAGATGGAAGATAAATAAGCTGCATGATATAGGAGGAAAGTAGTTATGAAATATTCAAACTATTTTAAGTCAGTATTAGTTGCTGTATTAATCTCGCTTCCACTCTCAGTGAAAGCCAATGATGTAACAATCGTATTATCAGAGGAACTCGATATTGTTGATCCCTGTGAAGCGTCGCGTTCAAATATAGGACGTGTTATTGCCCAAAATGTATCTGAAACGATTACAGAACTTGTTCCAGGCAAGGGCCTTCAGCCCCGCCTTGCAGAAAGCTGGGAAGACCAAGGAAACGGAACCTGGCGCTTTAATTTACGCAAAGGGGTTTTGTTCTCAGATGGCAGTGCTTTTGACGCTGAAGATGTAGCACATTCCCTGAAGCGCATCAAAAGTGATCAACTTTCATGCGAAATTGGCATAAAATACTTTGGTGGCATTGAAATATCAACAAATATCATAGATGCCCATACAATTGACATTACAGCTAACCCTGCGCAGCCTATTTTACCCCTTCTGATGTCTGTGGTGACTGCTATGCGCTCTACTGAGCCAATGGACAAGTATGTAAACAGCCCTGTTGGAACTGGTCCATATACGTTCGACCAATACCTTCGTGGTATGCAAATCAACCTCTCAGCTAATACTAATTATTGGGGCGGCAGTTCTGCTGTTAAGTCAGCAAAGTATATTTTCCGCTCTGATAGCTCTGTTAGAGCTGCAATGGTATCAACTGGTGAAGCAGATATTGCGACGAATATAGCTTTGCAGGACGCGACCAACGCAGGTACAGACTTCTCATACCCAAATTCAGAAACACTTTATCTGCGGGTAGATAATGAGGTTGCGCCAACAAATGATGTTAGAATAAGAAGAGCACTCAACCATGCAGTTGATAGAGAGGCGTTCATTGGGACAATTTTAGCTAATGGTACAATCCCTGCCACAGGAATGACACCACCCTCAACTATTGGCTATAATCATGACTTGAGGCCGTTCAGCTTTGATCCAAAGAAAGCGAAAGAACTCATAGCTCAAGCAAAGGCGGATGGTGTTCCTGTTGAAAAAGAAATTCGGCTTATTGGCCGCACAAACAATTTTGCGAATGTGCAGGAAACTATGGAAGCGTTGCAGGCCATGCTTCAAGATGTTGGTTTCAACGTAAAATTAGAAATGTATGAAGTCGCAGAATGGCTTGACCTATATTCCAAGCCATATGCAGCGGATAGAGGCCCCATCATCGTTGAAGCTATGCATGATAATGCAAATGGAGATCCTGTCTTCTCTATGTTTTTCAAATATGCAACAGGTGGTGCTCAATCTGGTAGAGATGACTTAAAACTAGATAAAATGATTGCTGATGCAACTGCCGCTACTGGCGCAAAAAGAGAAGCAATGTGGAAAAATACTATGGCTTATATTCATGATGAAGCTGTCATAGACATTCTTCTATTCCATATGGTTGGCTTTAGTAGAGTTAATGAGCGCCTGGACTTCATTCCGACAATTAAAACTAATAGTGAACTCCAGCTTTCACAAATTTCATTCAAATGAAATTGAAAATATTATAATGATAATAGCCAGGGATAATATGTAACCTCTGGCTATTTTTCTAAATTGGAATGGGTTAATTGACTAATTTCTTAATTAAACGAGCGGTAACGAGTGCGCTATCTCTTTTTATTTTGGTAGTTCTTGTTTTTTTTCTAATTAGGTTAACTGGCGACCCAGCCAGTTTGTTCCTTCCCCTAGACGCATCGGAAGAAGCAAAAGAAAAGTTTCGTGATTTGAACGGGTTAAATGACCCCATATTACATCAATTTTTCCAGTATTTTTCTGATCTTATACGTCTGGATTTTGGTATTTCGTTGCGCCGCGCTGAGCCAGCAATAGATTCAGTCCTGCGTGGATTTAAATGGACGCTTCAATTAGCCGCAATCACAATGTCATTGGTAGCTTCTCTCGCGATTATAATTGGTTCAATAGCTGCCTTCCGAGTTGGTGGTTTTTTCGACCGTATCGTCACGTTTTTCTCATTGATTGGAGCAAGTGCTCCAGATTTTTGGATTGCAATTGTAGCGATTGTTGTATTCTCAGTGGGCCTTGGGTGGCTTCCAACATCGGGAACGGGAACGATCTTCCATTGGGTGTTGCCAATATCAGTTTTGTTTATAAGACCATTCGGACTAATTCTTCAGGTTGTTCGCGGGTCGATGCTAAATGTACTGAGTGCAGGATATATAAAGACTGCGCGCGCTAAAGGCGTCAAGGATACCGTTATAATATTTGTGCACGGCCTGAGAAATGCTATGCTACCAGTTGTTACAGTGATTGGCGATCAAGCTGCTGGCATATTGAATGGCGCTGTTATTGTGGAGACAATTTTTGGTTTCCCAGGCGTTGGTAAACTAATGATTGACTCTATTTTGCAGCGAGATTTTGCTGTTGTTTTGGCCTCTATCATCATCACAGCAGTTGCTATTTTTGTGATGAATATTCTAATTGATATTATATATGCAATTTTAGACCCCCGGATTCGGTATTAATCTCTATGGCAAAATCACCCCCCACTGCCAAGGATAACAATACGAGGCGCTTTGTTTTCAACGCGTGGCTGTTGATGTTGGCACGGGACAGATTTGCGCTCTTTGCTGCAATTTTTTTGCTTGTATTGGTTGGTGTGGCCCTAGTGGGTTCGTTTGCATTAGAGGATGTCGCTACAAAGCAGAATTTAAGGGGCAGAAATGCTCCGCCGTTCGATTTTAACAAAGACTGGGTATTTTGGCTGGGGGGTGACGCGCTTGGTCGACCTTTATTAGCGCGCATTTTCTTAGCCTCTCGTAATACTTTAATGATTGCCGCTTCCGCAGTTAGTTTTTCTCTTATTATTGGCTGTTTTCTTGGATTAATAGCCGGGTATACTTCTAAATTTGTTAGTCATCTAATCCTGCGTGTTGCCGATGTGATTATGTCTTTCCCATCTCTTTTGCTAGCAGTTATTATCCTTTATATGCTTCCTCCTTCAGTTATAAATATTATTGTTGTACTTGCTATAACGCGCATTCCTATCTATCTACGAACTGCGCGGGCAGAGGTATTGGAGATCAGGGAAAGAATGTTTATTCAGGCAGCCACCGTAATGGGCGCGTCTAATAAACGGATTATTTTTCGTCATATTCTGCCAATCATCATTCCAACAATGGTGACAATTGCTACATTAGATTTTGCATTTGTTATGTTAGCTGAGAGCTCACTGTCTTTTCTAGGAATTGGCATTCAGCCACCTGAAATTACCTGGGGATTGATGGTTGCACAGGGACGTCCTTATCTTACCACAGCATGGTGGCTGTCATTTTGGCCAGGCCTTGCCATTATTCTAACGACCTTAAGCCTCAACCTGCTTTCCAATTGGCTACGCGTAGTTCTTGACCCACAGCAAAGATGGCGTATGGAAATTGGAGACCAAAAAAATGGCTGAACACCTGCTGGAAATAAAAGATTTGGCTGTGGTCTTTAACACTATTGCTGGGCAAGTCCAGGCAGTGAACGGTGTAAATTTACATCTCGACAAGGGCGAAGTATTAGCCATATTGGGCGAAAGCGGTTCAGGGAAATCTGTTACAGCATCTGCCGTTCTTAATCTAATAGATATGCCACCAGGTGAAATTACTGCAGGTGAAATAAGGTTCAAAGGGGAAAACCTATTTGACATGCCTCCTGCACGAAGACGAGACATTAACGGCAAAAATATTGCTATGATTTTTCAGGATCCGCTTAGTTACCTCAATCCAGTTTATAGAATTGGCTGGCAGATAGAAGAAGCGTTGAAAGTGCACGGGGCAAAAGAAAAGGAAGCCCGGCTAGAAACGCTAAGGTTACTAGAAAAAGTTGGTATTACAGAACCGATTAGTGCTGTAAGAAAATACCCACATCAATTTTCAGGCGGGCAGCGGCAACGCGTAATGATAGCTATGGCATTAGCACTGCGCCCAGATATTTTAATTGCAGATGAGCCCACAACTGCTCTTGATGTTACAGTTCAAGCGCAAATCCTTGATCTCCTCGTGAATCTACAAAAAGAAACAGGGATGGCCCTGCTGATTATAACTCACGACCTAGGAGTTGTAGCAGAGGTAGCAAATCGCGTTATCGTAATGCAAAACGGAAAAGTGATTGAAGCTGGCTCTGTAAGGGATATTTATTTTAAACCTAGCCATAAATATACAAAGCAATTGATTAAATCTGCCCCCGGTAAGGGGAAATTTTCATTAGGGACTTCTTCATCTAACCCACTTTTATCTGTTTCGAAAATTTCTAAAAATTATGGTGTTTTTCGGGCATTAAAAGACATCAGCTTTGATTTAATGGAAGGTGAAACGGTTGCAATTGTTGGTGAAAGTGGTTCTGGAAAATCAACAACAGCAAAAATTCTTTTGCGACTGGAAAATGCGAATAGTGGTTCTGTATTTTATCAGAATCAGGACATCTTAACACTGTCCGATCAAGACCTTTTAAAAAAACGCCGCGATATTCAAATGGTGTTTCAAGATCCCTCACAAAGTTTGAACCCCCGCATGACCGTATTACAACTCATCTCAGAAGCATGGGTAATTCACCCTGATGTTCTGCCAAAAAATAAGTGGCTACGAAGGGTTGAAGACCTCCTTGAGCAGGTGGGTCTTGAAAAAGAATATGCAAGACGGTTTCCTCATCAACTTTCTGGTGGACAGCTTCAGCGTATTGCTATCGCTCGAGCACTCGCGCTTGAGCCAAAAATTATCATCTGTGATGAAGCGGTATCTGCGTTAGATGTATCGGTTCAGGCACAAGTAATTAGTTTGCTTAAAAAGCTTAAGAAAGATTTAGGGTTAAGTTACATTTTTATTGCTCATGATTTACCCGTAGTCCGCGATTTTGCAGATCGCGTTATCGTAATGAAAGAGGGGCAAATTGTTGAAACAGGTCTTACTAAAGATATCTTTCTAAAACCTCAGAAAAAATATACGCAGGAACTATTATTAGCCTCTTTGGAACCAGATCCAGATGTTCAATTAGCTCGAAGAAATACGCGCAAAAAATTGCTGGAATATAAAATTTAGTTTAATCTAGAGATGTATATTTTATGTTATTAAACAGATGTGTGGCTGTTAGAAGGATTGCTTTTTGAGGAAATATAAATGGATAATTATAAACACCCACATATCTTGATCACAGGCGCAGCAAGCGGAATTGGCGCCGCCTGTGCAAAACAGCTTGCGGGTAGTGGTTGCAACCTTTTCCTTCATACGGGCACTCAAACTGAAAAATTACATAAACTTGCTAATGAGCTTCGAGAAGAGAGCAATGCTACGGTTTTCTGTTTTACTTACGACTTTTGGAATGAAAATAGTGTCTCAAACTTTATTAATCATGTAACCGAGGACGCTGGGTACATTGACCAGTTGGTTATTAATGCCGGCTATGCTGATAAGGGCGATTTCGAGACCCTTACTGCTAAAAAGCTAAATGATGCACTAGCTGTTATGGTTGAAGCTCCTGCAAAACTCATTCGTGCCTTTATTGCTGATATAAAAAAGAGCGAACAGGGCCGTATTGTTTCAATTTCCTCATTTGTGAACAAAACATCGGGCCTTAATGATACCTTTTTTACAGCTACGGCTACTGCAAAAAGTGCACTTGAGGGGCTGACATTAGAGGCAGCTAGACAGTTACGACTTAGCCCTGCCACAGCCAATATCATTTCACCCGGCTACACTCGAAAAGACAAAAAAGAGTCCGCATTTTCTGAGAAACAGTGGAAACAGTTAGCATCACAATTACCGTCAGGAAAACTAGTAGAGCCGTATGAGGTGGCAAGTCTTGTATCGTATTTGTTGTCTAAGAATGGTGCAATGATTACCGGCCAAAATATTATTATAGATAATGGGCTTAGTTTAAAATGAGCGCTGATACAATTATAGTTTCAACGACCATAATTTTAGTTCTTCTTTGCCGACCCATCAAAGAACCGAGGCCCTGAGACGCAGGGCCTGCGTCCTCCAGCCCCCACCCCCTTAAAGAAGAAGAAAAGCTAATTTCGCAACTGTAGCAGTAACCCCAAAATGAAAAAGCAGTGCTTCATTAAGCTACATTTCTTGAATAAAGTGTGGGGTTAAATGTGGGGTCAAATCGGACCCACTGTAAAAAATGACTCACATTCAGTTACTTATAGAAGGATTCGTCAGACCGTCTCTCCGCCACCTTTTTATTTAGAGCACTGTTATTGTTTATTAATTAATAAAAAATATTGTTTACCCACAACCATACCCACAACAAACCACCAGACCAAATTAGTCATTAATTCATATTGAAACCTTTCAGGTTTTTTGAAATGGGTATGGGTATTCCCCAAGTTGTTTTTATCTCAGCTCACAAAGACTTAAAGATGTTGATGCGTTATACGCACCTCAGAGCCGACGACTTAGCTCGAAAGCTGAATTAACTAATTCCTGGTGCGAAAGGTGATTTGTCCGCTAACGCGACCCCACCCTAGGGGCGCCCCGCATTTTGTAATTAGGAGTCCTAGATCTGTTAGTAATACAATTATGGACAAGTAAATTAGCTATGCGCTAACTTAAACAAAGAGTCTTGAAAGATTAGGAGAGTGCTTTTTATGACAATTAGGACAGGCTACTAGTGTCCCATTCTTCGGGTCAATGGATTATGGCTCTTCCACTTCTGATAAAGATTTTTGCGCTATGACGTAAATGACGGTAGATGCATGTCAATATGAAAAATAGGAGATTGTTTTGAGCCAAAAAGTATGTGTTATTGTCGGGGGTGGCAAAGGAATGGGGGCAGCGATTGCAAGGGAAATGAGCAATCGTAACTATAAGATGGCTTTAATGTCTCCATCAGAAAATTGTGAAATACTCGCAAAAGAACTAAATGGGTTCGCTCTGAGAGGAAAAGCCGAAAATAAATCAGACACAAACAAATTAATCAAACTGACTATGGAAAAGTATGGCCGAGTGGATAGCCTATTAATTCACGTGGGTGGGCCGCCTAAAGGTGATTTGCTAGATATTTCGGAAGACGATTGGAATAAAGCAAACGAAATGGTTTTAATGCCAGTAATTAGGCTTGCCAAGTTGGTAACTCCAATCATGCAATCGCAAGGCAGCGGTTCAATTGTAAATATCACCACTTTCTCAGCCTTTGAGCCAAGCCTAATTTTTCCAACATCAAGCGTTTTCCGTGTTGGCGTATCGTCATTTACAAAACTATACTCTGATAGATATGGTAAAGACGGTATTAGAATGAACTGTCTATTGCCAGGATTTACTGATAGTTTAAATCTACCTCAAAAATTTGCAGATATGTCTGTTTTCAAGCGCTTAGCAACTTCAAAAGAGCAAGCTAAAGCAGCGGCCTTTCTCCTTACACAGGATAGCAGCTACATAACAGGACAGAGAATTAGGTCAGATGGTGGAGTTACACGTCACATGTAACCAGTGCAACACATTTCACGTATGCTTGCAATCACACGATTTATAATCATCTTTAATGCAGTGGCGAGTGATATAGTAAAGCGATATTGTAAAGGTAGGTATAAAGATACTTTGCCTACCTCACTTCCCTTGTACTTGGCAGGAACTCTTTAGGTATATCATGTGACTTACATTTAGGTAGGCCACCGGGCAGACCAAAGTGATGTAATTGATAAAAGGCATAACAGGTGAGTTTCTAAGCATAAATTAAAGTATTATGTAGGGTTGGTGCTTACCAAGAGAACTGTCACTCTCTACCAACACAATTTGTTTGTTCGAGTGACCATGTTTCGAGTTACAAACAACTGTTTTTAAATGGTTAACATCCTAGAAAAGGAGGCTGATATCTTTTGTTTCTGGTAAGGTTTCCGGTATACTTTTATAAAATAAAAGACACGTACTATTTTGCTTAAACTATACCTATATTTTATAGTGCGTTTTGATAAATCTGTTCAATGTCATCGACCGTCATCTCCCTAGGATTGTTATCCATTAAGCGACGAATGGCAAAGGCCTCCTCTGCCCAAGCACGTAAATGACTGGCTTGAGCTCCGTAGTTTGACAAGTTCATATCAATGGAGAGGCTCTCGCAAAAGTCATAAGCTTGCTTGTGGGCAGAAGCAGAATTTTCAGTCTTGGCACCGCCCAATGCACTTAATACTTCATTAGTTTTGTCTGGACAAACTGGTTGGTTAAATCCCAGAACATGCGGAAACATTAGGGCGTTTGCCAACCCATGTGCCAGCTTGAGTTTAGTTCCCAAAGGATAGGCCAGCGCATGACCTGCTGCTGTATTGACCGGACCCAAACAAATACCGCCATAATAACTCGCCAGCATCATCCCTAAACGTGCCTGACTATCTGATTTATCTGCCACCACACGGCCCAGATATTTGCCAACGGCTGAAAAGCCCATACGGGCATATCCATCTATCATCTGATGAGAACGAATATTTGTGAAGGCTTCAACACAGTGGGCCATTGCATCTATGCCAGTAAACGCTGTTAGGGACGGGGAAACAGATAAGGTTAAGTCAGGGTCAAGAATTGCAAGATCTGCACACATCAGCCGACTTTCGACAGCCATTTTTGCCTGTGTCTTTGAATTTGTGACCAGCGCCCTTATACCTGCTTCCGAACCAGTACCAGCAGTTGTAGGGATAAGCGCTAATTTAGAGAAGCGCTTCAGAACTTTGTCTGCTCCAATAATCTCTTCCAGTCGCTGGGAGCCACCCCACATCACAGAGACCAGCTTGGCTATATCCATAACAGACCCCCCTCCCAAACCAATAATCACATCTGGCCGATGGAGCGCCGCATGTTCAAGAGCCGCCTGCAATGCATAATCGTCAGGCTCTGCCGGTACATAACTATAAATTTCTGCAGATTGCTTTAGCTGCAGATGTTCAACAAGCAGAGCAGTTGATTTTGACGTGAGAACGAGAACCTTTTGAGCATCTGCTGCCCATAAGCCAATTTGCGCGGCGCTTCCTGACCCTATTTGGACATGTTGAGGCTGGCGAATTGTAATATAGCGTTCCATAATGACTACTTTCACATGTTTTAAATTTGTTGCATCTGAGCCCAGACATGTTCTTGCTCGTCATTAGTTAAAGCGGTGAGAGGAGGACATAGTGCGAGCCATCTCCTATCCTTGCGTCTTTTCGCAATCATTGCCTTTATCGTAGGTAACTGGGCATAACTGTTGCTTAAATTTCGCCAGTCGATGATTTTATTTTGATGTGCTTGAATTTTTGCCTTTTGGTCTGGATTGGCCCAATGGTCAAAAATATATCTGAGATTGTCAGCCCGTAAATTTGATGTTGCCGTGATACAGCCCGCTCCTCCTGCCCTCAACACGGGTAACAAAAGTGGGTCTGCGCCAGCAAGAACAGAAAAACCAGGAAACAACTCTATCATTTTCTTCATATTTTCAATATCGCCAGAGCTATCTTTGATACCAATAAAGGTTTTAGGAAAAGCATGTCTAAGACGAGATATCAAATTATGGCTAATTGGCACATGCGTCATTTGTGGGATGTGATAGAGAATTATCTTCAGTCTTTCATCAGCAAGGCCTTCAACTAGCTGAGCATAGAAACGAAACAGGCCGTCATCGCTAACTCCCTTGTAGTAAAAGGGCGGCAGAACAACACAGGCCTTCACATGACAGGAAAGTGCATGTGCCGTGAGTTCTTTTGTCTCAGGTAAATTGCTACATGATGTTCCGGGTAAAAGTTGATTTCCGGCCAGTCCGGACTGGCCGGCAGCATCCAACAGGGCTTTTCGGTCATCAACACTGAAATTATTAGCCTCACCGGTGGTGCCCATTAACGCAATTCCGTGACATCCTTCATCAAGTAACGCATGACAATGATCTGTAAAAAGTTGAAAACAAGGCCTATGATCATTTTCAATCGGCGTTGCTGCCGCACTATAGACACCCAGAACGTTATCATTCATTTTTATCTCCAAAATTTTTTGCTGCTACATAGACACAAACCTAATCCTTATCACTGGGTCCTTTTTTCGTGAATTCACTCAGAGGTATTTCGACAAAAGCAATGGCACGACGATGAAATGAAAAGGTAGTGGCTAAATCACCATTTCCTGATTGCAAGAAGGCTGGGTAGGATAGCTGCTTGCCGCCCACATAAAAACAAGTTCACTTTTCCGCTCATTGCTTCAAAAATTGAGCTAACCGCAGTGGTGAGGGTAAAAGTAGTCACTAAA
>JABGVR010000195.1 GCA_018645985.1 Hellea sp.
CTTATGATGGAAGGCTCTGTGCTCGTTGACGTTGCAATTGATCAAGGGGGTTGCTTTGAAACATCAAAAGCAACTACGCACGATGAGCCAACATACACTGTTGATGGCGTTATACATTATTGCGTAGCAAATATGCCGGGTGCGGTAGCTAGGACTTCAACATACGCCTTAAATGCTGCAACTTTGAGTCATGTAAAAGATATAGCCCGTAAAGGGGGGAAAGAAGCACTAAAAAATGACCCTCACTTACTGAATGGCTTGAATGTTTGTCAAGGAAATTTAACCTATGCTGCAGTTGGAAAAGCATTGGGACTAGATTATATTGAACCCATTAATTGTATAAATTAAAACTAAGAAATAACCTTACGAAAATCTTTTCCTAATACATCTTTTATCTGTGTAATTTCATTTGCAATATTAATTAAATTACTCAATACCATTTGAGTATCTTGATAAAGATTTTCTTCTGGAGTTACATATTTTTCAAAGTAAATCCTCAGAGTGGCTCCTGCAGTACCGGTCCCAGACAAACGTATAACAATACGACTAGATCCCTCTAACTCTATAACAATGCCCTGATTTTCTGATATGCTTTTATCTACAGGATCTTTATAAGTAAATATTTCTGCTGATGATACCGTTTCGTCCCCAAAAACAAAACCCCTAAGCGTTGATAGTTTTTCTTCTATAGCACGAAAAATATATATCGCTTTTGACTCCTCTATCTCTTCATAATCATGCCTAGAATAATAATGTCTACCAAATTCTTTCCAATGCTTATTAATTAATTGCGGTATATTCAGTTTGGTTACCGCAATTATATTCAACCACATAAGGACAGCCCAAATACCATCTTTTTCTCTTATATGACTTGAGCCCGCTCCTGCACTTTCTTCGCCGCAAAATGTAATTAGTTGATTATCTATTAAGTTACCGAAAAACTTCCAACCTGTCGGGGTTTCATAGCATTTTATATTTAACTTTTTTGCAACCAAATCTACAGCTTTACTAGTCGGCACAGATCTAGCCACCCCCAAAATTCCATCTTTATATTTTTTTATAAGTGTTGCGTTTGCTGTTAACAAAGCCAAACTGTCCGAAGGAGAAACAAAAGTTTTCTTTCCAAGGACGATACTTCTATCACCATCACCATCCGAGCAAGCGGCGAAATCAACATTATCCCCATCAAACATCATAGAAAAAATTTCTCGTGCGTTTCTGTGATTTGGGTCTGGATGCAGCCCGCCAAAATCTTCTTTTGGGGTCGAATTAATTATGCTTGTAGCAGGCGCCCCCAATCTATTAACAAAAATTTCATTTGCATAAGGGCCCGTGACAGCATTCATACCATCGAAACAAAAGGTGAATTCTGTTGAGAATAATGACTTAATTGCATTAAAATCAAAAATGCTATTCATTAAATTCGCATAATCATTAACGCTATCAATAATTTCGATAGTCATGCCCATAAAATCAAATAAACCTAGAATATTCAAATTTATGTGAACGTCCTGAACAATCTTATAGTTTTTTATAAGTTTAGTTTGCTCATAAATTTTATTAGTTATTTGCTCACTTACAGGACCTCCGTTTGATCCGTTAAGTTTTATCCCAAAATCACCTTCGATACCACCCGGGTTGTGACTAGCAGACAATATAATACCAGCATCTGCCTTATATTTTCTTATTATACAAGATACGGCCGGGGTAGACAGAAGACCATCACAACCCAAAATGACTTTCGAAACTCCATTTGCAGAAGCCATCCCTACTATTTTTTGAATAGCCTCTTTATTAAAATACCTACCATCGCCTCCCAACACAAGAGTGCCGCCAATTAATTCAGGAATACTGTTAAATAAACATTGAACATAATTTTCAAGATAATTTTTTTTTGTGAAAACTTTAGTTTTCTTTCTTAAACCAGAAGTGCCTGGCTTTTGGTCATCAAAGTAAGTAGTTTGTATCATATCCACGAAAACACCTCTAAATTATTAAAAACCTTAAAAAATCACTCCTACTGAATGACTTGTATATATTGTTAGTAAACAGTAACCATATTTATAACAAACATTAATCATAAAGTTCTGTTTAGGGAAATTTTTAAATGAAAAGTTCAATCCACATTGGTGGTGCAAGCGGGTATTGGGGCGAGAGCGCAATGGCAACACCTCAGTTACTCGAATACAAAAAACTTGATTATTTAGTTTACGACTATTTAGCTGAAATCACGATGTCTATAATGGCGCAAGCGAAAGCAAAGGATGCAAGCCGAGGCTTTGCTACTGATTTCATAGATCATGTCCTCAAACCTAATTTAGAAGAAATAGCAAAACATAAAGTAAAAGTTATATCTAATGCCGGCGGAATAAATCCAGAAGAATGTGGAAGAATAGTCCGTAGCATCTTAAAAGAAAAGAAACTTGATTTAAAAGTGGCCATTATTAGTGGTGATAATTTAATTAAAAACCTCAGTGAAATTTCCAAGAAAAAAAATAAAGACATGTTCAGTAGAACAGATTTCCCTGAGAAAAGTGATATTATGAGTATTAATGCTTATTTGGGAGCATTTCCCATAGCAAAAGCATTAGATGAAGGTGCTGATATTATAATTACAGGAAGATGCGTTGATAGTGCTGTTACTTTAGGGGCCTGTATACATGAGTTTTCTTGGGAAAGTAGTGATCTGGACTCTCTTGCTGGCGGTTCCCTCGCTGGGCATATTTTGGAATGCGGTCCTCAAGCTACCGGTGGCAATTTTACAGACTGGGAGAAAGTAGATAATATTTCCAACATTGGCTATCCTATAGCTGAAATATATCCAGATGGATCTTTTACGGTTACAAAACCAAACAATACTGGGGGTTTAGTTAATATAGGAACTGTGTCAGAACAAATGCTATATGAAATAGGCAACCCAAAAGCCTATATCCTGCCTGACGTAATATGCGACTTCTCTGAAGTAAAGATCACCCAGACGGATGAAAATAAAGTTCACGTATCATCCAGTAAAGGATACGAGGCCCCTAATAGTTATAAAACGTGTCTGACATATAAAGACGGGTATCGCTCAGGTACTTATCTTACCTTTTATGGTGAGAACTCAACAAAAAAAGCTCAAAAATTTGCAGATGCTGCTATTGCTAGATCAAAAAAAAGGATTTCAAGCTCTAATTTAGGCGAATTTGAAGCTATCTCAACAGAAATCCTAGGTTCTGAAAGTCAATTTGGAAACAAACTTGAAAACACTGAAGTTGTATTAAAAATAGCCTCAAAACATAACAATAAACAAGCAATAGAAATATTTTTGAAAGAAATCTCAGGTTTATCGTTAGCTACTCCGCCAGGGTTATCGAGCTTTACTGGCGCAGGACGCGCAAAACCCTCACCAATTATTCGGCTATTCTCTTATTTAACTCCTAAAAGTGATATTGTAGTTAAAATTGACCTGGATACAAAACAAGAAATATTTAAGGATAAAATTTCACCGAAAACCAATAAGACAGTACCAGGAATTTTTCCAGAAAAAGTAGAGCAACCTGAGGTGGAGATAATATTGAAAAAACTAGCTTGGGGCCGGTCAGGAGATAAAGGCAATAAAGCGAATATAGGGTTAATTGCGAGAAAACCAGAATTCGTACCATATATATGGCACTCGCTTACAGAAAAAAAGCTCCGTGAAACTTTCCAGCATTTTTTAGGGTCAAAAAGTAAGATTGAACGCTTTTACTTGCCAGGTTCAAATTCAATAAATATATTAATAAGTGACGTGTTAGATGGAGGGGGGATGGCTTCAATAAGAAACGATCCGCAAGCCAAGGGATTTGCACAGATACTTTTAATGCAAAAGATATCTATTTCAAAATTAATTTCTGATAATCTGTGAATAATGAGACAATTATGAAACCACACACCAATTCAAAAATAATAAGCGAGATTGATAATGGCTGGCTAACTATATGGTTTAATTCTATAGAAAATAGAAATGCACTATCGGAAGGCTTAATTAGTGAACTAAAAAACCTATTAAACAAGACAAAAATAAACCATACAATAAGAGGAATTACTTTAAGAGGGAAAGGCGGTTATTATTGTTCTGGCGGCGACTTAAAAAGCTTTAAAAATAGTCAGAATAACTCAGTTAGTAAGAAATTTTTTATAGAAACTAATAAGGAAATTGGGGGCCTTTTCGATTTAATTTTATCAATGCCACAAGTCATTATAAGCTACGTAGAGGGAGCAGCGATAGCAGGCGGCCTTGGTTTAATGTGTTGCTCGGATTTAATTGTAGTAAAACAGGATGCTAAATTTTCTCTTACAGAAACAATGATTGGGATAGCACCGGCACAAATAGCTCCAATTGTAGTTGCCCGCGTAGGACTGCCTATAGCTCGAAGGCTCATGCTAACCGGCGCTCGCTTTGAAGGGTTAGATACGCCAAAATATAACTTATCTGATTTTGTTGTAAAAAACGCTGAAGATTTTAAAGTATTAGAGATTAAATTAAAAAAAGATATATTGAGATGTGCACCCATAGCAAACAGCGTAACGAAAGAAATTTTGCTGAAAACTCCTTATATGAGCAGGGAAGAGCAAAAAAACTTTGCAGCAGAAAAGTTTGCTGATTGCGTTATGTCTGATGAAGGGAGAGAGGGCATATCTAGCTTTTTTGAAAAGCGAAAGCCTTCTTGGGTATCTACATAGCTCATTAATATTATATTTGTGTAATATTACTAGGACCCCAATAAGCATTCATTTCTGTAATTTGTCCCTCTTCATTAAACTTAAAGGTATCAATAACATCTATCGACATTCCTCCTTTAGGAAGCTCAACTTCAACTGCAACATCTTTATCAACACTAGTCATAGCTCCTACTGAAACGGTGAAGGCGAATGCAGCGAAATTTTGTGATATCCTAATAGGGCCATTTCTCTTTAGCCTAGCTCCATTTTTTACTGCTAATTTGTAAAATGATAATATAGCTTCTTTACCAACTTTAGTAGGCGTACCTACTGGATCTGTTACTTTTGCATTATCCGCATAAAGTTCCGCAATACCCTGAGCATCCTGACTATTAAAAAACTCAAAATATTCTTCTACTGCTTTTATTATCTTTTCTGACATCTAAAACTCCTAAACGTAGTATCTGCTGATAGTATCCACAACACAAGCAGGTTTTTCTTGACCATAAATCTCAATAGTAACCCTAAGCTTTGATTGATAACCGCCTGGAACCTCTGTTATTTCTAAAAATTCACCGTGACCTCTTACTCTAGACCCCGATGCTACTGGCTGAATAAACCTCACTTTATCAGTACCATAGTTAATACCCATTTTCATTCCTTTTATCTCAAGAATTTCGGGCATTAATTTTGCAGCCAGTGATAAGGTAAGGTAACCATGAGCAATCGTGGTTCCGAATGGACCACTTTTAGCTTTTTCTTCGTCAACATGAATCCATTGATGATCACCAGTGGCATCAGCAAAAGTATCTATTCTTTTTTGACTTACATCCATCCAATCGGATGGACCAATTTTCATGCCTTCTTTACCTAATAGGTCACTTGCTTGTTCTATTATAGTTTTTACCATCTTTATGCCCTTTGAGATGACGTGGAAAGCACTTCGCCTGTCATATAACTCGAATAATCACTTGCTAAGAATATCATAGCATTTGCCTGTTCCCAAACTTCGCTACCCCTACCAAAAGCTTCTTTTGCCTCTAACTCAGCAAGAAGTTCCTTGCTAGTGACTTTATGCAGAAAAGGATGGAGTGCTAAACTTGGAGCCACAGCATTTACCCGCACACCATACTCAGCGCCTTCTAATCCAGCACAACGAGTTAAAGCCATAACGCCTGCCTTAGCTGCAGCGTAATGCGACTGACCTTTTTGCGCTCGCCACCCTAAAACTGATGCATTGTTTACAATAACGCCACCGCCTCTTTCTTTCATAA
>JABGVR010000196.1 GCA_018645985.1 Hellea sp.
CCACTTTTTAGTTCAGGAATTTTGAGGTCTTCTGGCTTTATTTTCTGTGCTGCATTAATAGCTTCTAACAAATTTTCTGGACTATTCTTTGTTTCCATAAGTTTATATGCTACGGCCCTATAGAGTTTTCCTGTGTCCAGATATGGCATTTTATAATGTGATGCTAAACGTTTGGCTAATGTGCCTTTTCCGCTTGCAAATGTCCCGTCTATAGCAATTACAGTCATTATTGAGGAACCTCAATTTTTGCACCAATTTCTGCCATTGAAGTAAAGAATGTTGGAAAACTAGTTGCTATCATTGAGCTATCATCAATTTTAATTGGATTTTCGGAATTTATTCCAAGGATTAATGCTGACATCGCTATTCGGTGGTCATGGTGCGTTAAAACTGTGTCGCCCCCGCCAATGACGCTACCTCCTTTTACTAATAACCCATCTGGATATTCTTTCACATCTACACCATTGCCTGCAAGTAATTCAAAAGTTGCATTTATTCTATCACTCTCTTTTACACGCATTTCAGAAATTCCTCGCATTGTAGTTGTACCCTTAGCATAGGCTGCGGCAACAGCTAATATAGGGTATTCGTCAATCATTGAGGGTGCTCGTTCTTTTGGAACAATGACGCCATTGAGTTGGGAATATTTGACATGTATGTCTGCAATAATTTCGCCTCCGGAGGTTCGGTAATTATCAGCTCTCAGATAAGCCCCCATTTCAGTTAATGTTGTAAATAAGCCTGTCCTAGTAGGGTTCATCATTACGTTTTGCACTAAGATATCTGATCCAGGAGTTATAATAGCTGCTACAATCGGGAATGCTGCTGAGGATGGGTCACCTGGAATGTTAATATTAGTTCCTTTCAGAGTAACGGGACCCTTAATACTAACTTTTTGACCTTGGCCTTGGGGCTCAACATTTATGGTTGCTCCAAACGCTTTAAGCATATTTTCACTATGATCACGTGATAGTGTATGTTCTGTTATTGAAGTTACTCCAGTTGTGTTAACTCCAGCTAATAGTATGGCCGATTTAACCTGTGCGCTAGCATGAGGAGAAACATAATCTATTGCTTTGAGGTCTCCTGACGAAATAATTGTGGCAGGAAGTGTTTCTCCTTCATCGCAATTGTATTCGATTCCCATTTGTTTTAGCGGATTTAAAACTCTCGCCATAGGTCTTGAAGACAATGAGGTGTCTCCTTTAAATGTAGCGGATATCTTATAGCCAGAGATAGCTCCCATTAATAAACGAACCCCTGTTCCAGCATTTCCGCAATCGATTGGCTCTGATGGAGATATTAACCCTGCCTCACCGCATCCCTGTATAATCCACTCACCTTTTTTAATTCTCTCCACACCTGCACCTAGCTGATTCATTGCTTCAGCTGTGGCCATTATATCAGCTCCCTCGAGCAAGCCTGTGATATTAGTTTCTCCACCAGCCATCGCGCCTAATATGAGAGAACGATGAGAAATTGATTTGTCACCGGGCGCAAAAATTTTACCTTTCAATGGTCCCATTTTGTGCGAAGTTGTAGGCATGTAATTCATTTCTATCTTTATTGTCTGTTGACTCACCGCTATGAGACGGTAAGACGCGCTTTTAGCGTTCAAAAAAATTGGCGCAAGTGACATATGTCACATTAATTGTATTTATATGGGGTCACCTATGGCAAAGAAAGCAGAACTTGGAGAAAAACGCATTTGTCCAGAATGCGGAGCTAAATTTTATGATTTAACAAGAAACCCAGCTACTTGTCCCATGTGTCAGCACAGCTTTGACCCTGCAGAGCTTGAGCCTCAAGAAATTGCCCCATTAGCTCCAGAGAGTGAAGATGAAGAAGCACCTGTAGCAGATGAAGAAGATATTGATGAAGAAGAAGAGGCAGCGAAAGAGTTAGAGCTAGATGGAGATGATGTGGCTGTAATTGGTGGTTCTTCTGGACATGATGATGATAAGCCAGAATTTGATGGTTTCTCAACTGATGAAGATGAAGATGAAGATGCTGCACTCGTTGACGATGATGATGACAATGTTCTTCCTCCACCTGATGATAGTGACGACGATGACGACGTTGAGGAAGTAGAAATATAAATTATCTAATAGGGGCCTTAGCTCAGCTGGTAGAGCGCTTCGCTGGCAGCGAAGAGGTCAGGGGTTCGACTCCCCTAGGCTCCACCAAACTTATATTCTAAATACTGAGCTTGACAAAGACGCTGTATTTTTTTTTATTCTAAATATGAAACTCATATTTCCATTAATTCTCAGCTCTGTATTCATTGTCTCATGTGGTGGCAGTAATGAA
>JABGVR010000197.1 GCA_018645985.1 Hellea sp.
CTTTTGCTATCTATTTTCATAAATACTTTATGCATGGACCAGGGTGGAAATGGCATAAAAGTCATCATGTTTACACTCAAGGGTACTTCGAAAGAAATGATCTCTACGCATTATGTTTCAGTATTATTGCTGCTTTTCTCTTTATTATGGGTTCGCTCTATTGGGAACCTCTATACTTTGCAGCAATAGGATTGACTATTTATGGGCTATTATATGGTTTTGTCCATGACGGACTCGTTCATCAACGCTGGCCGATTAAATATTCACCTAAAAATGGTTATCTTTACCGACTAGTACTAGCGCATAGAATACACCATAATACTACCACCAAAAAGGGTGCCGTGTCTTTTGGATTTCTGTATGCTGAACGTATAAGTAAATTAAAATCAAAACTCAAAGATCAGTGATTAATTCTAGGTTACTAAATTCCAATTTGCTTCTAGATTGCTATAAAGTAGGTATTTTCCCAATGGCAAATAGCCGAGATGACAAGGAAATATTCTTTGTGGATCCAGATGAAAGAGGTATCATCCCTCTTGAGAGATTACACATATCGAAATCATTAAAAAAATTCATGAAAAACATGAAATATGAGATTTCATTTAATAAATCATTTATGGAGGTAATAAAGAATTGCGCAGAGCCCTCATTATCGAGAGGTGAAACATGGATTAGTCATGATATTGAAAGACTTTATTGCGAATTACACGATAAAGGAAGCGCTCACTCAATAGAAGTATGGGAAAGTGAAAACTTAGTAGGTGGAGTTTATGGAATGGCCATTGGAGGCGCTTTCTTCGGAGAGAGTATGTTTTCAAATAAGGTAAACGCAAGCAAGGTAGCGCTTGTAAAGCTAGTTGAACAATTAATTAATAAGAACTTTGTATTACTCGACACACAGTTCATGACTAGACATCTTCAGAGTATGGGCGGAGTTGAAATTAGCAGAGAGAATTATCAAGATCTATTGAATACCGCTCTTAATGTGACTACAGAGTTTATATAACAATCTAGAAAGTGGTTAGTGTGATTACAATTAATAAGATAAATATTGGAAAAAGATTAATTCTAGTTGGCATAATATTCATCAATTCTTGCGGTGGGTCCCTCGATACAAAAGAATCGATAGCATTTCAAAGTACCTATGCTCCTAACCTAAGCATAACAACGCTAATAACTAATGCTAAAATTATTGATGGGACTGGTGCTGATATGTTCAATGGATCCATTTGTATTGACCAAGGAAAAATTAAGAAAATATCTTCTTATAATGTTCTTTATGACAAGATTGAGAAAGTAGATATTAACTGTGAATATACGAATAAAATTGATGCAAAAAATAGATTTGTAACACCTGGTATAATTGATGTGCATTCGCATTTAGGTAACTATCCAAGCCCTTCTGTAACGGCTCACAATGATGGCAATGAAATTACTTCGCCTATTACATCTGAGGTTTATGCTGAACATGGAGTTTGGCCGCAAGACCCCGGCTTTGATGAGGCATTAAAGGGAGGCATAACTACCCTCCATATTTTACCAGGCTCAGCCAATTTATTCGGGGGACGGGGCGTAACGCTCAGAAACTATCCCTCCAGGACGGTACAAGGCATGAAGTTTCCACAAGCTCCATATACTTTAAAAATGGCGTGCGGTGAAAACCCTAAGCGCGTTTACGGTGATAAAGGTGGTCCCGGCTCACGAATGGGCAATTTTGCAGGATATCGTCAAAACTGGATCCGTGCTCAAGAATATCAAGAAAAACGCAATTCAGGTCGAACAAATACTTCTCGGGATTTACAATTAGAAACTCTAGCCGATGTGCTAGATGGTAAAATACTGGTACAAATGCATTGCTACAGAGCAGATGAAATGGCACAAATATTGGACCTAGCTAAAGAGTTTAATTATAAAGTAACTGCTTTCCATCATGCTGTTGAGGCATATAAAATTGGTGATATTTTGAAAGAAAACGAAACTTGTGCCGCTATGTGGGCTGATTGGTATGGCTTCAAAATGGAATCATATGATGGAATACTTGAAAATATACCATTTGTACATGAAACCGGGGCTTGCGCTATGATTCACTCAGATAGCGATAGCGGTATTCAAAGGCTAAACCAAGAAGTCGCTAAATCTTGGGCACACGGTAATAGAGCTGGTCTAAATATAAAAAAAGAAGAAGCATGGACTTGGTTAACATCTAATCCAGCCAAGGCACTTGGCATACTTGATCAAACAGGAACACTTGAGACTGGAAAAAGAGCAGACATTATAATATGGAGTGCAGATCCTTTCATAACATACTCTAGGCCTGAAAAGGTGTTTTTAGATGGACAATTACTATATGATAAAAATAATAACATTTACCCAAGAAGTGACTTCCGTTTAGGGTATGGAGTTAAATAATGATAAGAATTTTTAACTACTTTTTGATTATATTAATATTTTTATTAAACCATTCCGCATATGCAAAAGACTTGTTAATCACAAACGCTAAACTGGTGATAGACGAAAAAACATTTAAAGAATATTTAGCATCTACTGACAAACTGCCAACTGACTATATAAACAATATCCATGAAAATATAACTATATACCAAAGTATGGGTGCTGGAGGCAATGAGCCAATGACTTTTTTCTTCAAGGACACCGAGGCTGATGAAATTATGTATATGCTTGGTGATACAGACTATGTAATCAAGAATGCTGAGGGCAATTGGGTAACCTCGGGAATATTCGCTCCATTTTCTCATTTAGGTATGGCGGATATTGGAGGAGAAGACTTAACTAACGATATTAGTTCGCCAGGGTCCTCTACTACCATAAGTGAAAAAGCGAGTGACAGTTTCAATCCACAATCAGTTTTTGTGGCCAATAATAGAAGACATGGAATTACACACGCTGTTATTTCACCAACCGCTTCTGGAAACTCTGTTTTTGCAGGTACAGGTTCTATAGTGAACTTAACTGGTAATTATAATTCAGTTGTAAAAGAGAGAGCTTTTGTTTTAGCGCAACTAGGTGAAAAAGGTACGCAATATTCTGGTGGGTCAAGGTCTGCTTCGCTTTTGCAATTAAAAGAAGGACTAGATACTGCAAATTGCAATAATGACAGGACTTGTAGAAATTCACTAGAAAGAGCAATTAACAATATTAATAAAAACTCATATATTTCTAACTCTGAATCTGAGTTTCTGAAGCGTGTGATTAGAGGTAATATTCCCCTGATAATCTCAGTTGAAAGAGCTATTGATATAATTAGAGTTATAAATCTAAAAAAAACCTTTGAAAGATTAGATATAATACTTCTCGGTGCTTCCGAAGCATGGAAAGTCGCAGAGCAGATTGCAGAAAATAATATAAAAGTTATGATTGACCCTCATAACAACCTACCCTCAAGTTTTGAAACAGTAGATTCTTCACTTAAAAATATTATAATATTAGATGAGGCAGGAGCAGACTACGCAATAGCTAATTTATCTGCACTGGGACTACAAGGCATCGGAACCCTAACTCAACATGCAGGAAATGCTGTTGCCAATGGACTAGATTGGGACAAAGCTTTCGCTGCGATCACTTCTACTCCTGCGAGCTGGTTTAATTTATCTCTTATAAACAATTCGCTAGTAATTTGGGACGGAGACCCACTCAATGTAACCTCCACACCAACAAGTATGTTTATAAACGGTCAAGAGCAAAGCTTAGAGTCAAGACAGACATTGCTACGTGATCGTTATAACCCGATTAATGAAACTGAAAAAGCATATAAATATCGTTAAGCGACATATCCATTATCATTTAATAACTGGATCATACGTCTCCTTTCATCAGGCAATGTCTTATTTACACCCCACTGCAATCTTGTCTCCAAAAAAAATCCAGTTAGTTCTAAACCAGATCGAAGGTCACCAGGGTTAAATGATGAATTAGAAATTAGAAATTTCGGTAATAAAAATAATTTATCCGCGTAAGGCTCCGCAGCTTCAGCGCTTACAGCTCTACCTGACCTTGGTGATACATGCGTTAGGTTATCCTTAGAGCCAGTTGCTGCACAACTCTTTAAATCTAGCCCATACCCCATAGCAGATAGTAAGCCAGACTCCCATTTAATATACAAAGCAGGCCAGATTTCATGGATACCTATATTATTTAACACAACACCAAAGGCTTGATACACATCTAGATGGACTTCTCGTTCAGGCAAGCACTCACGAGCTATCGCGCACAAAGAGTTTAGAGCTGATAGTGACAATCTATCTTCCATAATTTGAGCAGCGTTAGAAACTAACGGCTCCACCTTAAAACTACCTAAGTGTTCTGAAAGCCGGGCATTCCACTCAACATTTATTTTATTTCCTGGCTGCAATACTGGACGAATTTTTCGACTAATTCCCCCCCTAACAAGACCTAAATGACGACCATAATCAGGGGTTAATACATCTATTATAGCTGAAGTTTCACCATGCTTTCTTACTGATAAAACGTATCCCTCAGAATTCCAATTCATTACGCATCGTACTCAAGTCCAGTTTCGGTATAATGGGACTTATCATTTTGCCAATTATCCCTAACTTTAACAAAAAGAAAGAGATGGACTTTTCTTCCTAACCAATCTTGCATATCATTCCGCGCACTTGCACCTATTGATTTAATGGTCTTACCACCTTTCCCAAGGACAATAGGTTTTTGACTATCCCTTCGAACGTATATTATCTGGTCAATTCTTACATCACCATTTTTCTGATTTTTCCAGTTCTCCGTTTCAACAGTAGATGCATAAGGAAGTTCGTCATGAAGTCTTAGAAAAATTTTCTCACGAGTTATTTCAGCTGCCATTAGACGTGACGGAATATCGGCAGCTTGATCAGCAGGATACAAAAAAGGTGAAATGGGCATAAGATTTACTAAGTATTCTGAGAGTTTTTTAATACCTTCCATATTGATAGCCGAAACTAAAAAAAATTCATCATAGATTTCTAATTTTTTAAATTCCGCAATTAAAGAAAGAGTTAGGTCATGAGCTAACTCATCTATTTTATTCAGTATCAAGAAGATTTTCTTTTTGTCTATCCGTTTGAGGCCATTAGAAACCTTTTTAGTATCTTCAACTGAGAGACGGTCTTGCGATGTTCCATTACTATTTAAACATCGGTGATAAGCAGGTGCATCAACAACATGTATTACAACCTCAGCATCACTAACACCGGTCCAAGCAGCATGAACCATAGACCTGGATAATCTATCAGATTCTTTAGGAGAGAAAATTCCTGGAGTATCAACTAAAACAACTTGTGCTTGTGAATTATCGCTTCCTGTAAGCATAGCTATTCCGCGTACTTGGAACCTTGTTGTCTGAACTTTATGCGTGACGATTGAAACTTTTTCACCTACAAGAGCATTGGTTAATGTTGATTTGCCAGCATTTGGGGCTCCTATCACAGCGGCAAATCCTGACCTCTTTCGTATCTCCTTTATCATGACTTCCACTTACTCAATAAATTTATCGCAGCGGCTAGTTCCGCCTCTTTTTTAGAACGCCCATTTCCAATTGCGGTTCCTTGACCAAGAACGTGAACCTCTATTTCAAAAAGAGGTTTATGGTCTGGTCCGGTTCTTTTTAATAGGGTATATTTAGGTAATTCTTTATTTATAGATGCAGCTCTTTCTTGTAATGTAGTTTTCGGATCTTTTAATGAGCAATTTTGTGAGTCAAACATGCTAGACCACTCTCTTTCATAAAACTCTCTCGTTGCTGTTAGGCCACCATCAAGATAGATAGCAGCAATAATAGATTCACACATATCACCAAGTATGGAAACATTACCTCTCCCTCCTTGTTTGTCCAGCGCAGGGGATATTAACATTATAGAGCCGATATCAAGTCTTTTTGTTACTACCGCGCAGGTTTCCTTTCTGACTAAAGAATTTAGCCTTACAGCCATTTCCCCTTCATCTGTATCTGTTGTCGCATAAAGTTTCTCGGCTGTTAAAAAACCTAGAATTCTATCCCCTAAAAACTCTAAGCGTTCGTAATTTACTATTGAACGCCTCCCTGATCCATAGGAGCTATGAGTTATTGATCGGAGAGCAAGGTCCTTATCCTTAAAAACATATCCAATTTTATCTTCTAACCTACCTATATATTGTTCACTCAGACTCATAATATAACTTTGAAAAAGCGGTTTAAACGAAAATTTAACCAAGTCCATGGCTTCAGTAAAACGAAGTTATTTTTTACCGAAAACAATACTAATGAAGCTTTACTGACTATATTCTCAGATGGCACAAAGCCCGCCCCGCCATTCATAACAGATACGCGGCTATCTGATGAATTGTCACGATTATCACCCATTACAAAGTAGTGGCCTGCCGGTACTGTAAATGTTGAAGTTTCATCCAATCTCCCGTTATTTGTAGTATTATAAATCTCATAAGCTAAATTTTCACTGAATGACTCATCCCATTTTTCTGCAGTCAACTCTCCTCCAGATGAATTCATTAGTATTTGAGTTGTAATCAATTTTGAAGTAGCTTCTACACCATTAACCACTGGCTTTCCTTTAACTATTTGTATCTGTTCACCAGGTAATGCTAAGACGCGTTTTATAAAGTTTTTATTATCACCCTCAGGAATAAAAACTATTACATCCCCGCGGTTTATTTTTTTTTCAAACAATCTTCCATTCCTTACAGGGAACGGAATTGGTGATGCAGCGTACTTACCATATCCCACGGATAATTTTGATGTAATGATATAATCACCCTTCATAAGACCAGGCAGCATAGAGCTTGATGGAATATGGAAAGGCTGGAAAATAAAAGTTCTTATAACTACAGCAATTATTAATGCCCATATAATAGTGCTAAAAAAATCCTTTATAGAGTTTTTGTTCTTTATATTTTTTTTATCCACTAAATTGTCTTTCTTGACTCTATCATGGCGTATGCGATTGCGTATGGATAGTCATCAGATAATGTTAAATGAACAAATGATTTACTATCTACTGGAGTTTTGGCGTTGAGCCGTTCTAATGCTCCGCGATGAAGAATGGCTTGTGGTCTTCCTGAGGGATCATTAGTAACTTCAACATCCAGCCATGATAAAGCGCCAGATGACGAAGTAGCCAATGCCTTAGCAACAGCCTCTTTAGCAGCAAAGCGCTTAGCATAAAAAGGTGCACAATCAGATTTACTGCTACAATACTCCTGTTCATGTACAGTGAAGGTCTTATCGATAAACTTTTGACCAAATTTACTGATAAGACTTTCTATACGGCTTATATCACAAATATCAGTTCCTATCCCAATTATCACAAACCCACCCTCGCATTATCAATTAAAGTTCTCATTTCGTTAACCGCTGTTCCCAATCCGCTAAAAATGGCTTCACCAATAATAAAATGTCCGATATTAAGTTCAGTGCACTGAGGAATAGTTGCAATCGTTTCAACATTATCATAATTTAAGCCATGTCCAAAATGGACCTCTAAACCGAGCTGATCTGCAAGCGATGCTGCTCTTTTAAACTCAGTTACAATATTATCTATGAGCGTGGCGTCACCAACTTCAACTGCTTTTGCGTATGATCCAGTGTGAAATTCTACAACCTTCGCATCAGTATGGCTAGCAGCAGTTATTTGTTCATCTTTTGCTTCAATAAACAGTGAGACTCTTGATCCATTTTTATTTAACTCATGAATTATAGGTGATAAAACATTAAACTTACTTAGAACATCTAGACCTCCTTCAGTTGTACGTTCCTGCCTGCGTTCTGGTACTATACAAACACTTTTTGGCTTTAATATTAATGCAATATCTAACATCTCTTTAGTTGCAGCCATTTCCATATTTAAAGGAATGTTTTCCGAAGAACACAACAGTTGTAAACGATTTAAGTCATCATCATTTATATGGCGCCTATCTTCACGCAAGTGAGCGGTAATGCCATCTGCACCCGCTTTGATCGCTTCCCAAGCCCCTAGAACAGGGTCTGGTTGTTTACCCCCACGAGCATTTCGAATGGTGGCTATATGGTCAACATTAACACCTAAGCGAACAAAATTGAGTGCCATTATTGTAGCCCTCTACTTCCGGGTTTTATGGCTGGAATTTTAAGAAGCTCTTCTGGTAATTCATTAGGGTCATGATCAGGAAATTTTCGGGCTGCCAGACTGATCAAAGGAACACCTATATCTGCTTCGCCATTAGACCGGTCAAATAAACATGCTCCGGCAATAACAGTGGCTCCTGTTTTATTCATTGAATCTATGCATTCACGCGATGACAACCCAGTAGTTACAATATCTTCGACCATCAGTACTTTCTGGTCTTTTTGTAGAGTAAATCCACGACGTAGCTTAAACTCACCCCCCTCTCGCTCAACAAAGATTGATTCCAAACCCATATGCCTAGCTGTTTCATAACCGGGTATTACTCCACCCATGGCAGGAGCCACAATAATATCAGGTTTAGTATCAAGTGAATTCATAATTTTATTAGCTAAGGCGCTACATAACTTAGAGGTTAAGACGGGATTTTTAAAAATAAGAGCCTTTTGTAGAAATATTGAACTCCTGCGACCTGAAGATAAAATGAAATGACCCTCCAATAAGGCACCAGCTTCACGGAAAATATCTAGTACTTCATCTGTATTCATTATTTTTACCATTCTTATAAATAGTTTCTGACCTTGTACGCTCTGCCGCTACCACATAAGTACTTGCACGCATAGCTGCAACTATCTGTAAAAGATGTCTATTATCCGATACTTCTATATCAATAACCATATCAAAAAATGACTGACTTCTTACTAAAGTTTTAATATTAGTTACATTCCCGCCAGCCTCACCGACTATCTTAGTTACATCAGCTAGCGAACCAGGAACATGCTCAAGTGTTGCTGTAATTTGCCCTGTTGAAGCTGTCTGCAAAGCAGCTCTGCGCCAACCTAAATCTAACCAATTCTCCTGATGGGTTTCAAGTTTTTCTAATATATTACAATCAATCGTATGAACATCAACTCCCCGCCCTTCAGTTTGATAACCAACTATTCTATCACCAGGCACCGGATGACAACAGTTTGACAGGTGAATTGAGACACCAGAACGCAAACCTTCCCCCTTAATGTATAGCTTTACAGTATTATCGTTTATAAGATCTCTACTTATAATCGTTTCTAAGGAGTCTAATGACTTACGAGAAGGAAATACTGAATTCATAAAATCTTGGATAGAGAGCTTACCACGTCCTAACATTTCATAAAGATCTGATATTGAAGAGTAATTAAGGCGCTTCATAGCGTCAATCAGTGAGCTTTCACTAAAATCTTTATCCTCTCTGGAGAAAGCATGGTCAGCTAACATTTGACCTATACGTCTGAATTCTGCTAATTCTCCTGTCCTAGTTAAACGACGTAAGGCAGATCTTGCCTTACCTGTGACAACCATATTTTCCCAATCTTGCTGAGCTTCAGCTTGACCACCTCGAACAATTTTAACAGCATCACCATTTTTTAATCTACTCCGCAATGGCACTTCCCTACCATTTATAACAGCCCCTATGCACGTATCACCTACCTTTGTGTGAACTGCATAAGCAAAATCTAAAGGAGTTGCACCACGCGGCAAAGAGATTAAGTCTCCCTTGGGAGTAAATGTAAAAACCTGATCAGAAAACATTTCTAGTTTTGCATGCTCGAGAAACTCATCTGCATCCCCACTCTGCTCCATCATTTCAACTAAAGGCCTAATTCTTTTTAAAGGGTCACCACCACTAGCTTCTGCGCTATCTGGATCATAGGAGTAACTATTATTCTTATATGCCCAGTGAGCAGCAACACCTCGTTCAGCTACATCCTCCATACGTTCTGTTCTTATTTGGATTTCAACTCTTCTGTTATTTTCAGAAAGTATTGTAGTTTGAATCGATTGATAACCATTAGGTTTTGGTACCGATATGTAATCTCGAAACCTTGCAGGGACACATCTGTATTTTTGGTGTAGCAATCCTAATACACGGTAACATTCCGTGACATCTTTTACAATAATCCGGAAAGCAAATATATCAGCGACATCATCAAAACTTATATTTTGTTTCTCTAATTTTCTCCATATTGCATATGCCCTCTTCTCTCGACCATATAACCTACCCGCAACTTTATTAACCTGCATAAAACCACGAAGACCAATCGACATTTGAGAAATTGCCTCTTTTTGTTCAGATCGCCATGACTTTAATCTATTAGTTATACTTTCATATGCAGAAGCATTGATGTGCTTAAAAGATAAATCTTCCAGTTCGGAACAAATTCTATCTACACCTACTCTTCTGGCTAAAGGTGCATATATCTCTAGAGTTTCTCTAGAAATGCGTTCTCTTGATTCAGGCTTTGGGTGATGATCAAGTGTTCGCATATTATGTAAACGATCACACATTTTAACAAGCAAAACTCTTACATCACGACTTATCGCTAATACAAATTTTTGAAAGTTTTCAGCTTGAACCCTTTCTTTTGTTGCATTAGCTGATAACTCAACGCTACCGAGTTTAGTAACACCCTTTACTAACTCAGCTATTTCTGGGGTAAATTCATCGGAAAGCTCTTCAAAAGTGACCTCTGTATCCTCCAAAACATCATGTAATAAAGCAGTGCAAATACTAGCAACATCTAGATGTAAGCCAGCCAGGATTCCAGCGACCTCTATTGGGTGAGCATAATAAGGGTCACCCGAGTGCCTCATCTGTGTACCATGGGCTTTCACAGAAAAAATATATGCTTTATTTAGTAATGCTTCATCTACAGATGGGTCATAAGCTCTTACAATATCAACCAGCTCATATTGCCTGAGATATGTCTGGCCTTTTTTTGGCATAGCAGCTGTAGTTTTGGAAGTTATACCCATCAGTTATTTATAGCCCTTTAATTTAGAACGGCTACATAAAACTTATTATTTATTCTCAAAAATTATTTAGAATCTACTCGAATTATCGTTATCTTTGTCACTCTGCAGAGCTTTCAATAACTCGTTTTCATCCATTTCAGCTTGAGCGATACTTTCACCATGCTCTAAAGCTAATAGCGGCTCGCTCTCATCTTCTGGCATGTCATCATCAGTTATAACTCTTTGCAAGTTTGCAACAAGGCTTTCACGCAAATCATCGAGGTTGAGTGTTTCCTCTGCAAGCTCCCTAAGAGAAACAACAGGAGTTTTATCATTGTCTCTGTCAACCGTAAGCTCAGCTCCAGCCGAGATATTTCTTGAACGATGGGCTGCTAATAATACTAAATCAAATCTATTAGGGATTTTTTCTACGCAATCTTCAACTGTAACACGTGCCATGAAATTCTCCAGAAAGACTTTTTGTTAACAAATCAAGCGGACCTATAATTTATAGAAATGAATCATGCAAGTAAACAATTACAAGACGATATAAATATTTAGCTTAACTTTTATTTAGGATTTTCAGGTGCTTTAAAAAAGTGGACCCAAAGAAACAGTATTAAGCACATCGCTTTCTGGTAGTTTACATATAAGATCATCTATCGAAAGCCCCGAAACGGGATCCCTCCACGACGAAGCTACCTCTTTCAGGGGTAAAAGTACAAATGCACGGTTTTGCATACGCGGATGTGGTAAAATTAACCCATTTTCATGAATTATATGTTTTGAATGAAAATCCAAAATATCTAAGTCAATAGAACGCGACTCGTTTTTTACGGTACGTTTACGACCAAAACAGTTCTCAACAGTATGAAGCAACTTAAGGAGAGATATATCAGAGCCATGATAAAAAATTTCAGCGCATGCATTGATATAATCTGGCTGACATGAACCCTCTGGCCATGCCGGGCTTGCCCATAAATTTGAAAACTTAATAATTTCAATATTGTATTTCCTTAACTCTGAAATGACAGATTTAAATGTTACTTTCGGATTGTCTAAGTTTGCTCCAAAAGCTATATAAATTTTTTTACTTTTTAACATATGATTATTTCTGGTGTAACAATGGCCTTTTATCCAAATGAACGAATAGCAATTTTTATCGATGGGTCAAATCTTTACAATACTGTTAAATATTTAGACTTTGATATAGATTATACAAAATTATTAGAATTTTTTTCTGAAAAAGGAAATCTGATCACTGCAAACTACTACACTGCAATCGTTCAAGATGACGATTATTCGCCGATAAAAACTCTTGTTGATTGGTTATCTTATAACGGATGGCAACTTATTACCAAACCAGCCAAGCATTTGATAGACAGAAATGGTCGTCGACGCGTTAAGGGCGATATGGATGCAGAGATAATAGTTGATATGCTGGAATTATGCTCAAGAATTGATCATATGGTTTTATTTTCAGGTGATGGCGACTTTCGTGTAGCCTTGAAGGCTGTTCAAAAGAAAGGGGTAAAAGTAACAGTTGTATCAACATTAAAATCCAACCCTCCAATGCTTGCAGATGAATTAAGAAGACAGGCAAATGACTTTATAGAAATTTCAAGTATGGATAAAATCATAAGCAGACATAATAGCAAGTCTGATACCTAATGAGTTTTGATGAGCCAAATAAAAATTGCAATCTATGCCCAAGGTTACATAATTTTCTTTTAAAAAAACGTTTAGAGTTTCCAGATTACCATAATTCCCCTGTTCCTAGCTTTGGAGATAAGTCCCCTGAATTATTAATTATTGGACTTGCCCCCGGAATGCACGGGGCCAATAAAACCGGTCGTCCTTTTACAGGAGATTGGGCAGGTGATTTGCTTTTTTCTACCTTAAAAAAGTACGGATTCACTAGTGGTAACTATGGAGGAACTTCTGATGATGGACTCAAATTGATTGGAGCAAGAATAACAAATGCTGTTCGTTGTGTACCTCCACAAAACAAACCGGTTGGAATTGAATCAAAAACTTGTAGAAAATTTTTAATAGATGAAATTAATCACCTAACCTCTGTCAAAGCTATACTATGCCTAGGTAAAATAAGTCATGACAATACAGTGAGAGCACTAAACCTTAAATTAAGCTCCTATAAATTTTCTCATCATGCTGTATATAAGCTTGATAGTAACATGAAACTCTTTTCAAGCTATCATTGCTCTCGTTACAATACGAATACGAAGAGGTTAACGGAAGAAATGTTTTTTTCTGTATTTGAGAGCATCAGAAGTCATATCAGTGTTTAGTTACACTAACCTCTATCTCTCATTAAACGGGACTTATCACGCTGCCAATCCCGCTTTTTAACACTTTCTCTTTTATCTTTATTATCCTTGCCAGTTGCTGTTCCTATCTGGACTTTTACACGCCCATTAACATCAAAATATATTTTTAGTGGTATGAGAGTCTTCCCTTTTCTTTGAGTTAAGCTCCATAACTTGTTGATTTCATTTTGTTTTATTAATAGCTTTCTTGGTCTTGTTGGTAAGTGATTGAACTGACTAGCAGGCGCATATATTGGAATTGTAGCATTGATTAAGAATAATTCCTGATTTTCTATTGCTGCATAACTTTCAGCAATATTAGCCTGACCCTCCCGCAATGACTTAACCTCAGTACCCACGAGAATTATTCCAGCTTCAACTACCTCTTCAATAAGATAATCAAAACGAGCTCGGCGGTTTTCCGCGATCAATTTTTTAATCTCTGAGGGCATACCTAAATATTAATACCAGCCCTTCGTATAGCAGATAAAATCAGCTCCTTATTAGAATCTTGTACTGCGGTTATTGGTAAACGCACATCTGGATTCATCTTACCAAGTAAGTTCAAAGCGTATTTAGCCGGTGCTGGACTTGGATCAACAAAAAGGTCCTGGTGAAGTCGGTGCAATAATCTATTCAGAACCATCGCTTCGTCAAACTTATTATTCCACATTAACTCATGAAACTGCGCATAAGCTTTAGGGGCAACGTTTGAGCCAACAGATATACAGCCTTTGCCTCCATGGGCTGTATGCCCTAATGATGATGGGTCATCTCCTGATAATTGTATAAAATCCTTCCCACACCTTTCATATATCGCCGCTACCCGAGAAATTTCACCTGTAGCGTCCTTACAACCAACAACATTATCTAGAGTTGCTAAACGACCCATGGTATCATTGGTGATATCAACAACAGAGCGAGCCGGTATATTATAAACAATAATAGGAATATCTACAGAATCTGAAATCGCTTTGAAATGTTGAAAAATACCTTCCTGACTAGGCCTGTTATAATATGGAGTAACAACTAATACAGCATCAGCTCCAACAGACTTCGCCTTATTTGTATATTCGATGGAAACAGATGTTTCGTTTGATCCTGCACCAGCTATTACTGGTACCCTTCCATTTGCAGCTTCCACACATAACTCAATAACTCTTTTATGCTCCATATCAGACAAGGTAGCGGATTCACCTGTGGTTCCGCACGGCACAAGACCGTGTGTCCCAGATTCTATTTGCCATTCAATGAAATCTTGAAATGCGGTTTCATCAACTACCCCACCCTTAAAGGGAGTAACTAAAGCTGTGATGGATCCTCTTATCATAAGCTTCTTTCAAATATACAATTACGTTAATTTAAAATTTAAATAACAACTTTATATAAATTAGTCTATGCATGATCTTACAAGAATGCTTACATAATCAGAGAGAATATGAATATCATTAATACAAATAAATTATTTTTAAAAAAAATACTTAAAATATGTAAAATCATAATTTATATAAATTTTTTTATACCACTTTACAATTCAGCATATGCATATATTCCTTTACCAAATTTAAAAGCCGCGCCTAAAAACACCTCTTTTATAATTAGTGATTCCCAATCGACTTACCTCAGAAAAGGGATTAGAGCTGCAAAAAAAGGCAACTGGACTGTTTTAAATAATTCAATTGAAAATCTTGATGACGCTGCATCCAGAGACTTATTATATTGGGCGCGAGCTATTAAAAGTCCTAATGTGTCATTTAAAGATATTAACTATGTACTTGAAGCACTTCACAACTGGCCGCGGGCTATTACTATTCAAGCAAAAGCTGAAAGAATTTTATTTGATGACCCACAAAAACATATAGAAGTATTAAGTTGGTTCGAAAGTAAAATTCCAGTATCTGGTGAAGGCCGCGCCGTGTTAGCCAGGGCTTATTACAATATTGGCGATACAAAAAAAGGCGACTACTGGCTCCGAAAAGCCTGGAATGAGTCCAAACTCACAGGTTACAGGCAAAAAGAACTCTACTTTGAATTTAAAGATAAACTTACAGAAAATGATCATTACTTACGAGCTGATCACTTGCTCTGGCAGGGTAAATTTCATTACAGTAAAATTGACCCACTACTTAATTATATGAATGAAGATAAACGAACTTTGATTATAGCAAGAATGAAAGTTTCTTCAAATAGATCTGGAATAGACAAAGCTATTAACAAAATTCCAGAAAGTTTAATTAATGATGCCTCCCTAAATTATGAAAGGTCAAAATGGCGTCGTATAAAAAAATCTAAAAACTATGCATTACCACTCATAAAAGAAATTAATATACCGGTTGAGAATCCAATGGGAAGACAGCTTATGTGGCTTGAAAAACGTATATATGTCCGATGGTTGATAGAGGAAAAAAGGTATGATGAAGCCTATAAAATTTGTATTAATCATGGACTAGAAAGCGGCGCAAAGTTTGCGGAAGCAGAGTTTACAGCAGGATGGTTAGCTTTAACAAAGCTTAACAACCCACTATCAGCAAAAAAACATTTTAAAACCCTTAATGATGGCGTCTCACTATCAGTCTCATCAAGTAGAGC
>JABGVR010000030.1 GCA_018645985.1 Hellea sp.
GACGTCCCTTTATTGTTCTTCGATTTAAACTTTAACTCATTTGGTGAGGCCACTATCTCGACATTATGCCCTTTAGATTTTGGCAGCCATGTAATCGTATCGCCTACATCGATTTTTGCGACTTCGACACTGTAGGATTTCTTCTGCATGTCAATAGACATATCTGCAGCCACTGCCGGAGCAGAAAAAAGAAGCGCCAAAATTATCATTAATTTTTTCATCAATAGTTCCTATTTTAGTCTCTGGTTAGAACGAAGGGCATTATTACAAAAAAGAGCTAACGCTCGAGCTTTGATATGTTACGCACAGGAAATATTACCAGTATTTTTAAGATGAAAAAATGTCGCACCTGCGTCACATGACCCGTATATACGCATTGCTTGGGGCGGCATGCCCCCAAGAAGTTTAGCGATGATACCGTTTCAACACTGCTAACGCAGGCGGTAAGCTCTGCCTTTTTATGCAGCATTTGGGAGAACTTAAATAGCGTCTCTATTGACAGATCAGCGCCCTCTCCTACTGTGATTATAGCAGTATGTGTTTAACTTTTACAGGAACGGTACAATGTCTTTGAACGATAAATTAAATCAATCAATGTCTGATAGAAACGTTGATGACTATCTCGACCTATTACACGAAGATTTTGTGGTAACATTTCATAAATCTGGTAGCACTTTTTCTAAAACCGAATGGGCGTCTATGGTTAGTGGAATGATGGAAAATGAAAAATTTATCCAAGAATCGTCACGCTGTATTTATGAAAATGACGATGTCCTAGTACAGCATGCTTTTATGTCCTATCCAGATGATAGCAGAGAAGCTGTCATGTTGGTCGCCATGCTAAAAGACGGTAAAATTATCAGCATGGAAACGGGCGCCACTCCTTTAGAATAGGGCGTGCACTGCCTCTGCTTCAAGACACTTTTTATGACAGAAAAGGGCAAGAATTGACGCAGTCAAAAACAGAAATCAAACAGCTGGTAGACCGCCAAATTTAGGATTGCCAGTCTAACAATTCTAATGCATGTTTTTCGGAGTGATCTGCATTGGACAATGATTTTGTTTTGAGGCCGAAGCTCAAACGCTTCACTTGATAATGTTCAGCTAAATCAGAAAGCACACGCTTTACATAATAAAAGATGCCATTACAAAACAGCAAATAATTTGGGGCATATTAATTTTTCATTTCATTTCACTCCACTTAACTGCAAACATAAAAAATGGATGCAAATAAGTTGACTGCATTAAGTTATGCAAAAGAAAAGGTGTCGCTGGGGTGTAATCCATATGTATCATTATCGTTATTAACTCATTATAATAAATGAACAATGCTTAAGGGCTGTACTAAGTCCATATAAATAACCATTTTAAACCTACCACTAGTCGAATAGGGCTAATCAGCATCCAGATGTCTTTATAATGACACCTACGATGCTTCATTTGCCTGTGCATTTAATATGATTGCACATCATATAAGTACAGGCATGTGTGGAGTGTTGGATCTACAGTTAAAACAGCTTACAAGATGTTTTTTACATACCTAAAGCCCAAAGTCTGCTGTGAAATAGCGTATTTATAATTTCACATAAAGTTATGAGTAAATTCCGTATCATTAATCCTATGACCTCTTACAGCCATCATGAAGTGCCAAAAATATGGAATATTTATGCTAAAATGTCACTTTTCTGTTATTTTATATGAGAGTAATTTCATTTATGTATAAAGATCTGTCCCTTCGTAGCATTAGTAAAGCAGAGGAACTTAAATAATCATGGCAAAAGAGCGTACTAAAAAAATATCCCCTCAGAGACAAATTGAGAGGCTCTGGTCTGAAGTACTTGAAACTAAATCTATCGGCTATTTATTGCGGGCGAAGATTGAACAAAATCTCGCGATGCTAATTACCAACATCAATAGTAGCTTTATGGGAAACAGGCAATTAGCAAACCAGAACACTGAAGATATTTACTATAGTTTGCGGAAAATAATTGAATCTAGAGTTGATGATAATGGCAATGTCGATGAATATTTAATATCTTCATCGGATGCTGCTTTTATTGAGCATAGGTCGAAATTAAATCGCAAAATAAACGATGTATCTGCTGAACTTAATGAAGTGAATAATAAACTTCTTTCAATTCACCGCAAGGTTATGAAAAACAATGATGAAATCATAAAGTTCAATACAAAAAATCTTGAAGTAGCCTATAACTTCATTATGGGTGGTGATAGTAAGGTTGACGCTAAAACATTGAGCGCAGAAGACATTGATATAAAATGTGCTGCTCTCAATAAGCACAACAAGCAAAATAACAAAAATACCGCAAAACTTATGGAGATTGTCAATGAAGCGCTCGACAACACCATCGAAGCTCAATCTCAAGTGTCAGAAAAACGCGAACGCATCTTTGAAAACCGTAAGGTAATCATGGGCATTCGAAAAGATATTGAATTATTTACAGACGAATAAAACCCAGACAAAAAGATGAGAGCGCACGAAAAGAGCCATAGCCTAAGATAGGCATTGCCAATTTATAATGGTGATATTAGGCACAATTTTAGTGTATCATTTCAAAGATGAAAAGAGGCTAAGGAACTGCTCCTTAGCCCATAAATTATTAAAGGCTGATTCGAATTTCTAGGAATAGAATGTTCTACGTAAAGATATTGATATGGGTGATATTAGGCGTCCTCCTCGCTTATTTCCTATAAATGGAATTAAATGTCAGAGGATAAACTTCTAGCCCCCAACTAATACTTTTTCTTAGTGGTGTCGGGACTTAATGAAAATATTCGTGTCATTGACCAGCGTTGGCCTTTTTATTGCTGGAATATTTTCCTTGCTATGGTTTTTCATACCCAGCTTTAGCACCCAGTTTGAGCCGCCAAAAATCATTCAAGTCAAAGCCTATCTCGATAATCGCTGTTCAGTGACAAATGACGTTTTTGTTGCCGAAGCCCCCGAACAGGGACGCACAGCAAAATTTTACAATGGGGTTGCCATCATGCGGCTGCCAGAGGATACTAAAATCCAACTGGCTATTTCCACAGCCTTCCCAGACTTCAAATATGATGATGTGCCTCAAGATGTTGCTGGCGAAGTAGTTTTGGTTGCGGATTGTTCAGCCTCGCCTCGCATCAAATCAATTTTTGAGGCGATGAACGAGCAATTTAAAGACAAATAACATTACGCGACAATGCGGCCCAAGATATAAAAAAAAGGCCAGCGATTTTCCTCTAGCCTATGCTCAATGCTTGTTATCTTGTCTTAGCATTTCGTTTTTATCACCCTCTTCAGCTTTTAGTCTGCGAGCTCGCAAAATCACTGCATTGAAAGGAGAGAGCTTGGTCAGTAACCTTAACTAATAATTTCTTCATGACTTCTTCCTTTAACTGTGCATCTAGCATGATTGCATATCACTTGATGTATAACCACGCTTGGGAAATAAATTAGGCTAAACTATTTTTATCTATTTTTTGAAATAGCCTCTATTAAGTGGCCTTGAAACAAAAACACATCCCAACCACAGAAGTATAAAAACAGCCAAAACAACATACTCTTGGAGGACTGTAATATTGTTTATATACATGATGATACCAGCCGATAAGCAGAGATAAAAAAGATACTGATTTAGAAAATCAATTGGAAAATAGGCGCGATTAAGTCCAATAAGGTGAAGAACTCCATAATGAGAAAAAGTAAGGAAAATTGATACTCTTATGGCTTGCAATCTATGTAATGGTATCTCTTCAATTGAAGAAACCACCCACGGAAAGTAGATGGTAATATCGAGAAATGCTGCAATGGATACTGAAGCGGTCCAAACAACAAATAACAGTATAATAGCGTTGGCAATTAGACGTATCATTGTAAACTGAGTCCTCGACATTAAAGAGTATATCACTAGAACAACAATAGTCTCGAAACCACTGTCAAAAGTCAAAAAACATTTCTTTGCTTGCTGTACTCAGCAGAAACTTCTCATGCTCAATGAGGTGCAGAGTAAGCGTGACGCAGCTTTACTCTACTAGGTCACCCGTGAGCGGTATAGTATGACGGTCAACTTCATTATACTCTTGAAGCATATGCCTGACAGTATTTAAGAACTCAACTCCCTGCTTTGCGTCTTGTTCAAATTGTTCGGCATGTCGCACTACAATGCTAAATACTTCTTCGTCTTTAGTCATAATAAAATAATCAGTTATACCCACTCTTTCAGGCAAGGAGATGTAGTGTTTTAAAGCGTTAACAAATTCATCGTAGTTTTGGGGCTTTGGTTTAAACCTAATAATGGATAACTTCTTCATGTTTAAGGCCTCCGTTTGTGAATAGTCTCAACTGTGTCATATAATTATATAGTTGGGAAACCTTAAACCCATTACCATACCTTTGCCCCACACTAGCTGTAGACCATCCGCCTATCTGGTCTATCATGTCTGATGAGAGTTAACTTTTTAAGTCCCCTAAAGCACTGACATACATCTCTAATGCTTCTTGAATATCAAAATCTTGGGGTAGCGTTTCTCGTGTTTCTGCTGACAGCGGTGTATTGAGTGCTATTTGCATCAAGTCTTTTGCTCCCTCATGAAACTTTGGTGTCATTCCAAATTGTTTATAAGTGTCAGCAATTTCCTCCATTTCAGGTATCCATCGACCAGAATCTAGTGGAATTCTTGGAACCATGTTCAACATCGTTTTCAAAATATCTGGCTTGCTAACCCCTAATTCTGAGAATAACTCTTGCCTAAGCCCTGCAAGCTCCCGCTACAGCGGCAAACAATGAAAAGGCACCTTTTGTTGCGCTGGCATAAATCATTTTTAAGGTGGATGCCTGTCCGATAAGATGACCAACTGGTTTTACAACCATGCCCCTACCATCAATTTGAGAAATTAAAAATAAATTTTCTCCGCTTACATATAAACGTGTTCTACCATCTTCCTTAATTGGATTGAAGCCAACTATGCCTCCATCAATGAAATTGACAGGCAAATTACTAAATAATTCAAAAATATTTTTTGCTGATTTCGGAGAGATTGCGTTACAATCAGCATAATCGGGGAAGCAACCTATATTAGCCATCATATCTGCAACTTCAGTTGCTATACCATGCGCATGCTGAGGTGGCAGTATAGATAGAATTAAATCTGATTGACGAATGACGTCATCTAAACTAGCGAGACTTTCTATCCCTGCACTAGCTGAAAGAGACTGCGTACGGTCGCTTCTTCCACCTAAAAAAGTTACAACTCTGAAGCCACTCTGCTTTAAAGCTTGACCGCAAGCATGGCCCATATCACCGGGCATGAGTATCCCGATACTCTGAAGAGTTTTCATTTTCATAACTTCATCTCTGATAATTGCTTTGAACTTTTTATTCCGAATAGGCTGTCACCTGAATACCATTAAAGCAATGCCTTATCTTCTGCTCTCATAGGCACTGCTGCAGCTGGTGGTGGTAGTGGCAGTGAATACACTGATTGGGACTGGGACTGGGATTATCAACCATCAAACTCTCAATGGGTTTGCAGAGGAATAACAACCGGTCAATATGCTGAATTATCGAATTGTGCTTATGATGTTAAAGATGACGACAGATGGCCAGGCTAGCC
>JABGVR010000198.1 GCA_018645985.1 Hellea sp.
AATATTGTTGCTCCAGATAGCTTTGATGACTATATGATGCCCTGCACAATTGAATGTATTTTCGGAGTATAGCGCAGTCTGGTAGCGCACTAAGCTGGGGGCTTAGGGGTCACAGGTTCGAATCCTGTTACTCCGACCATTTCATTTAAGTAAATATGTCACAGCAACAATATTCATGACCCTCGTATAACTAGGTATGAGAGAAAAAATTTTGAAACCGAATGTTGATAAAGTTGAGTTGTGGTTATTTGTTTCCATGATGCTTGTGGCAACTATGATTGTCTTGGGTGGGGCCACCCGATTGACAAACTCAGGCTTATCCATAACTGAATGGGCACCCATCAAGGGAATGCTACCGCCACTCAATAACCAAGCCTGGTTAATTGAGTTTGAGAAATACAAATTAATACCAGAATTTTTAGCTGAACATTCAGATATGGATCTAGCTGGATTTAAAGTAATATATTTTTGGGAGTGGAGTCATCGACAACTAGGGCGCATAATTGGATTAGTGTATGCTATTCCTCTTTTATATTTCATTATTTCAAATAAAATACAAAAGGGGAAATTAATCAATTTTCTAGCTATTTTATTTCTTATTTGCACTCAAGGCTTTATCGGTTGGTGGATGGTTTCAAGCGGCTTAATAAACGATAGAATCGATGTTAGTCAGTACAGGTTAGCTACGCATTTAGGCGTAGCCTTTGTAATCCTTGCTTGTCTTTTTTGGTTGTGGAGAAATCAAAGAGAAAGCTGGCCAGACAATTCAGGAAATAAAAACTTGATTTGGCTTACAAGCATCTTGTCACTTCTTGTATATTTACAAATTATTTTAGGAGCTTTTGTAGCTGGATTGAAAGCTGGCCGAACTTACAACACTTGGCCATTAATGGACGGTGACTTTATACCAAAGGGGTACATGAGTTTAAATCCATACTGGAGAAATATTTTTGAAAATATTGGTGCAGTTCAATTTAATCATAGAACTTTGGCTTATATAATTATACTTTTCACAATTTGTGTATTTATCGCTGCAAGAAATAACCGGCGTTTAAGGCGAGCGCTATTAGGATTTAAAATACTTTTGGTGGTGCAAGTTTTACTGGGTATCCTTGTGCTTATAACTGGTGATGCTCTCTGGTTGGCGCTGACACATCAATTTTCTGCTATAATACTATGGTTGTCCATAGTGAATGTGACTCGTTTAGCTAGGTTTAATTAACTCAAGGGCTTCATTTTCGATGTGTTTAAGTGATAGTAATATTATTCTACTTTCTTCTTCTAATGTTACTGCGATTAAACCTTTATTGAACACACTACCCATGTTTTGGTTAGTTAGGTGAACTCCGCTTGGATAATTTGTTCCTTTTATGCTTAATCCATTTGTAATCTTTAATATAATTCTGCCATTCTGATCGCCATTTAGTTCCAGTAGTTTATCGTTCAATGTCAAATTATACTTGCCTAGCAAATTCACGCTTTTCGATGTCAGACAACTGCTTGCTGGAAATTTTATTTCTGTTTCAGTAGTTATTATAGACTTTTCTTTTTCATTGATTCTGTAAGTTATATTAAATATTTTTCTATTATTTTTGATCGCAATTATTTTATTATTCGACCTAGTGGTCTCACAGAATTTTATAAAACCATCGAGTGCATTTATGTTTTCGAGAAAAGTAAAGTCACCGCTATTTGTTGTTTCAATGAAGGCCTCAATTACTCCTTGGTTATTGATAGCAAAAAATAATCCAGACTTATTTTTTAAGGAAGTGCCTATTACATCCTTATAGCTACCGGTCGCTACTAATTTTGTTGTTCTATCTGATGCATTGGCTCTGAGAATAGAACCTGTTTTGTCAATCATTATTAAATGACCTAACCAGCTTGCGACATTATTGGGGACGAATGATATTTCTTCAATAGGCTTAGTTGAATAAATCTCGCTGGTTGAAGATACTTCCAATAATTTTTGGGTTTTTGTGGTATCCATTGTATTCTGGCAAGAGGCTAAGAAGATAGCTGTTATTATGATTTTAATATATTTTGTTCGCATGTACATAATATGTATTAAATTCTAACTTATTCCATTATTTTATTAAAAATAATGGATAAAATATATGGTATAATTTTACCGTATAGTTAAGTCACTGATTTTGTTATTTAAATATTAATAGCTTGGAAAAAAATTGAGTTGACATAGCTTGCAAGTTAATTGTATTTGGCATGCATTATAAAAGGTTATTAGCATTTAGCTATGTACCCCAACACTAGAGAAAATTATGAAGACTACTAAATTCGTAAAAACAGCGGAATCCGATAAAAAATGGATATTGATTGACGCTGAAAACATTGTTGTTGGCCGTTTAGCTACATTTGTAGCAATGAGGTTGCGCGGCAAACATCTACCAACTTACACCCCGCATATCGACCATGGTGATAATGTAATTATCATAAATGCAGAAAAAGTATCATTCACAGGTAAGAAACGTAACGATAAGGTTTACTACTGGCACACTGGTTACCCTGGCGGTCTCAAAGAAAGGACTGCTGATAAGATTCTTGATGGCCGATTCCCGGAAAGAGTGATGAAGAAAGCTGTGCAGCGTATGTTGCCAAAAGAATCTCCATTAGCTAGAAAGCAGCTTTCGAATTTACGTATATATTCAGGTGCAGATCACCCTCATTCTGCTCAAGAGCCTAAAATAATTGACTTCAAGTCAATGAGTCCCAAAAATGTGAAGGTAAACTAGACCATGGCTGACACTAAAACTTTAGAAGATTTAAAAAACGTAATTGAAGGGACTGACACAGTCTCTACAATTACTGATAGTACTGTCTTACCCGAACCTAAAATTGACGATTTAGGCAGAGCTTATGCTACTGGAAAAAGGAAAAATTCAATTGCGCGCGTGTGGATTAAGCCTGGGAATGGAAAGATTACCGTAAATGGAAGAGATCAGGGCGTTTATTTCGCTAGACCAGTACTAAGATTAATTATTGCCCAAGCATTTCAAGTTGCTGAACGCGTAGACTCATATGATGTTGTTGCAACTGTTAAAGGGGGAGGGCTGTCTGGGCAAGCTGGTGCTGTTCGTCACGGTATTACAAAAGCATTAACATATTACGAACCTTCATTACGGAGATCTTTGAAGGCTGCTGGTTTTATAACTCGAGACTCACGCGTCGTTGAGAGAAAGAAATACGGTAGAGCTAAAGCCCGTAAGAGCTTCCAATTCTCTAAGCGTTAATTGTTTTAATATAATATTAATAATTTGGCGCTTTGATTTATCAGGCGCCTTTTTTTTTGGATAAAATTATGAAAAATGCAGTAATACTTGGCGCTACGGGATATACAGGTGCTGAGGCAGTTAGATTAATTTCTGGTCACCCTAAAATAAACATCATAGGCTTAGTCGGGAATACCAGTACTGGGGTCACATATGAAAGTTTATATCCAAACTTCCATAATATAGATTTACCTATTATTTCATCAATTAAGGATATTGATTGGACAAATGTTGATGTTATTTTCTCGTGCTTACCCCATGGGGCTAGCCAAGAAGTCATATCTAGTATCTATGATTCAGTTGACACCATAATAGATTTATCTGCTGATTTTCGCTTAAAAGATCCCGATCTCTATCAGTACCTTTACGGAGAAAAACATATTTTTCCTGACTATCTTAAAAAATCAATATATGGACTGACTGAGTTTAATAGAAAAAAATTGCTCGGTGCCAAGCTTGTAGCGTGTCCCGGGTGCTATCCAACCTGTTCTCTACTTGGGCTTTTGCCAGCCCTTGAAAGCTCTTCGATTGATCTGGATAATATAATAATAGATGCTAAATCTGGAGCATCAGGAACTGGTCGTAAGGCAAGCAAATCATTACATTTTTCTGAAATTTCTGATGGGTGCCATGCATATAGTATTGCAAATCACAGACATGCCCCTGAAATAGAGCAAACTATAGAAAACATAACAGGAAGAAAAGTAAAGGTTAGCTTTACTCCTCACTTAATTCCGATGAATCGAGGTATGGTCGCTACAAGCTATGTTAAATTAGCTGATGGAGTAACTTACCAAGACTTGCGCCAGATTTATCAGGATCGATTCAAAAATGAACCATTTGTTGTTTTAGAAAATCAAGGTATTTCCCCGCATAGCCGTCACATAAAAGGCAGTAATATTTGCAAAATTGCTCTATTTGAGGATAGACGGCCTGGCTGGGTTATTATAATTAGTGTAATAGACAATCTTACAAAAGGATCTGCTGGACAAGCCATACAAAACTATAATCTTACTCAGGGGTGGGCTGAAACATTGGGACTCATAAATATATCTATGTTTCCTTAATAATATATAGATTTATTTCTTTAGATACCTGTGTAATAAATAAAGCATTAAGTGTGAAAAAGATGCAGCATGATTCAATTTTTTAAAATAATAACTCTTTGCCTAATATTATTATTTATAAATGGCTGT
>JABGVR010000199.1 GCA_018645985.1 Hellea sp.
ACCAGAAACAGAAGAAGAAATAACACAAGAAGGTCAAGCGGCAAGTGTAAAGCTATCATCAAAAAAAGATTCTGTGGTTAATGAGCGTAAGGTTAACTCTGTAAAGCAGAATCGTTCACGGGATGAGCTACTTACTGATTTCGGTAAAAAAACATTAGTTGATAGATATTTACTTCCAGAAGAAAATTACCAAGGAATGTTCGCGCGTGTCTCCGAGGCCTATGCTGATGACAATGCACATGCTCAGCGTCTCTATGACTATATGTCTAAACTGTGGTTTATGCCCGCCACGCCTGTATTGTCTAATGGGGGGGCAGAAAGAGGTCTGCCTATATCATGTTTTTTAAATGCTGTTGATGATAGCTTGGACTCTATTGTTGGTGCTTGGACTGAAAATGTGTGGCTAGCCTCAAATGGTGGCGGGATAGGTACTTATTGGGGTAATGTAAGATCTATCGGAGAAAGAATAGGAAGGGCCGGTAAAACATCTGGAATTATTCCTTTCATACGTGTAATGGATTCTTTGACATTGGCGATTTCTCAAGGTTCGCTCCGGCGTGGATCCGCTGCCGTTTATTTAGATATACACCACCCAGAAATCGAAGAGTTTTTAGAGATACGCAAGCCTTCAGGAGATTTTAATCGTAAGTCCTTAAATCTTCATCACGGTCTCAATATAACTGACGATTTTATGGAAGCTGTTAGAGATGGAAAAGAATATGAATTGAAAAGCCCTCATACAGGCGAGGTAATAAAAGAAATATCTGCACGTAAATTATGGCAAAAAATACTGGAGATGCGTTTGCAGACTGGTGAGCCTTACATGATCTTTTCTGACACAGTTAATGAAGCTCTAGCTAAACATCAGAAAGACCAGGGCTTACGAGTTCAGCAATCAAATTTATGCGCAGAAATTATGCTTCCAACTGGGAAAGACAAATATGGAAAACAGCGAACAGCTGTCTGCTGTCTATCATCGATCAACGCTGAGAAATATGACGAATGGAAAAATGAAGAGGGATTTATCGAGGATATAATGCGTTTTCTTGACAATGTGCTTCAAGATTTTATCGATAATGCGCCTGACTCAATGAGTGATGCTAAATATTCCGCTGCTCGTGAGCGCTCAGTTGGATTAGGCCTGATGGGTTTCCATTCATTGCTTCAAAGCAAGAGTATACCTTTTGAAAGCGCCATGGCGAAGTCTTTTAATAATCGTTTATTTAGGCACATTAGACGCGGCGCTGATGCTGCCTCAGTAACGCTAGCGGATGAGCGTGGTTCTTGTCCTGATGCAGCGGAAGCTGGAGTTAAAGCAAGGTTTTCGCATAAAATGGCTGTAGCACCGACCGCATCTATTTCTATAATATGCGGAGGAACATCAGCCGGTATTGAGCCAATCCCAGCTAATATTTATACTCATAAGACATTATCAGGCTCGTTTACTGTTAAAAACCGCTTATTAGAAGACTTATTAGAGACAAAAGGGTTAAATACAGACGAAATATGGGGAACAATTCTTGAAAATGAGGGGTCTGTTCAGACGCTTGATGAACTTGATGAACACGAAAAAGCCACTTTTAAAACTGCTTTTGAAATAGATCAAAGATGGGTTATTGAGCATGCAGCTGATAGGGCACCATATATTTGCCAAGCCCAGAGTTTAAATATTTTTCTACCAGGTGATGTTGATAAATGGGATTTACATATGCTGCATTGGCAGGCTTGGGAAAAGGGCGTTAAATCGCTCTATTATTGCCGTTCTAAATCAGTACAACGTGCAGCTTTTGCGGGAACTGAAGACAAAACTGAAATGGAGAAATCCATGGAAGCTGCTGCTCCAACAGACTATGAAGAATGCCTAGCCTGTCAATAGCCAGAAGTTTATAAAAACGTAAATTTTAGTCCACATTTAGGACCAACTTATTGAATGACTTTATGGATAAGTTATTGTTAAGTCCTTAAAATTTAAAATATTTATGCTTTGAATTTTTCATTATGAGTAATAATTTAAAGTTTAAAGATGCGTATGTTTTCCAGAGCTGGTTTGAAATTTGGGGGGGCTTCCATTTTGCTTTCTGTGCTAATGGCCTCTAGGATTATACTTGTGAGTTGCATAGCGGCTTAAACGGTTTAAAGCTAAGTTAATATTTTTGAATGATAAATGAAGGCTTAAATATTATATATGAATAAACTTTTAAATTACTCATTCGCTGAAGAAGTAGCTAATGTGATCACGCATGGCCTAGCTTTTTTGGCGTCTCTGTTAGTGTTTTTTTATTTTATTGATATCATACCGCTTGAGTACAGTTACGGTCAAAAGACAGCTATTATTATTTATAGTCTAACATTGCTGTTAATGTTTTTATCATCAACTCTATATCACGCTGCAAACAACCCTTCAGCAAAGCAATTTTTAAAACGGTTAGATCATTGCTCAATATACCTGCTTATAGCGGGAACTTATACTCCTTTGTTAACTATTTTTATACCAGGGACTATGTCTATCATAATTTTGGCCGCAGTCTGGTTAATGGCCGTTATCGGTATATTTTTCAAAATATTTTTTATAGGGCGGTTTAAAAAAATCTCTATTACAACTTATTTATTAATGGGGTGGTTAGGTGTTCTGCTAATAAATAAAATTAATAAAGTTTTAGACCCTGCAGGACTTTATTTGATATTAGCGGGAGGCATAGCTTATAGTGTGGGTGTTGTTTTTTATATAAATAAACGTATTCCGTTCAACCACGCTATTTGGCATTGTTTTGTTATTATGGGAGCTCTTAGCCATTGCTGGTTTATCGCAAAGTATGTTTTGCAGGGCACATAAAACAGGTTAAATAATTGCAATTGTTATTTTGTAATAGGTTTTTTAAAAGTTAAGCAACATTTTTGCAACTTTACCAAAAATTAATAAAATAAACTAATTTTTTTGAGGACTATCTTATAAGATCTGTGTTAAGTTGTAATTTATACATTAATAAGAACTATAGATTTATGAGGAAAACGTATTTTAAATGTCTTTAGAAATTAGACATATTCGAAGCTTCAGTAAAGCAAAAAAGACTTTAACTGAACTGCTGATAGGTACCACTGCTGTTCTAATGCTGGCCAATCCTGCTTTTGCCCAAGATAAAAAAGAAATCAACCCTGTTTCAAAAGTAACTAGTCCTTCTAATGGTTTATCATTAAATGTTACCTCAGGCTCTCAAAGCTTTGCCTCTAACTCAATCGACTTTCTTAAGGATAATAAAGGTACAAAACTATTTAATTTTGACGTTTATGGTAATTCATGCCTATCTGGGGAAAAGTGTGTTTCAGGTAGCGAGAGACTGGACATAGGATATGCGAGGGCATTTAAAAGTAGAAATCAAAAGGGACTTAATCTTACCTTAACGCCAAGAGCAGCCCTCAGGTTTGATGATAATAGCTCTTCTGCCGTTCTCGGGGCTGTAGTCGAAATAGGTGAAGACTCAGGAAAAGGGTCAAAATTTGACAAAAATACGTGGTACTTTTTCGCAGGTGCAGATGCTGAAGCTGTGAGTTATTCACCTAATAGTTTGGGAAGGTTGACTGCGGGGCAGTACCATATGCAAGATCAAATTCTAGTAGGTGATGCTCAGGCCGGGTTGGGCTACAGGATGGGTGATGCCGATGTGTCTTTATCGGTTTCTCACCGAGAGGGCTCATCTGATGACTTCAATTTTAAGGAAGATGCAGCAGCTATCTCTTTCACTTGGAAACGTTAGTTGATTAAGTTTTAGTAAGAGTCATTTGATTCTGGTAAGAATATTTCTCTTTTGCCTCCTGCACCACTTGGGCCGATCATACCATCAGACTCCATTCTCTCTATTAAATCAGCAGCACGGTTATAGCCTATACTAAGTTTACGTTGAATATAGCTTGTTGAAGCTTTTCTATCTCTTGAAACTATAGCAACGGCTTGATCAAAAAGTGAGTTTCCACCAGTTTCTCCATTATTTGTTACGGAATCAGAGGCCATATCTTCACGCTCAGTGGTAATATCTTCAGTATAGCTAGGAGATCCTTGTGCCTTAACAAAATTAGCTATTTTTTCTACTTCACCATCGGAGACGAAGGGGCCATGGAAACGCCTTGGCCTGCCAGTTCCCATAAATAACATATCTCCGTTTCCTAATAACTGTTCAGCGCCCTGCTCACCTAAAATGGTCCTGCTGTCTATTTTTGACCCAACCCTGAAAGAAATACGAGTAGGAAAATTTGCTTTAATTGTACCAGTAATTACGTCAACCGAAGGCCTTTGAGTCGCCATTATCATGTGGATACCAGCGGCTCGCGCCATTTGTGCTAACCGTTGTACGCTTCCCTCAATATCTTTTTTTGCTACCATCATTAGGTTTGCCATTTCATCAATAATTACAACAATGAATGGCATTGGTTTAAAATTTAATTCTTCTGTTTCAAATTCTGGATCACCTGTTTCTTTATTATACCCTGTCATTACCTTTCGGCTCATGGGTTCACCTTTGGATTTAGCTTCGGCAACCTTTTCGTTATAGCCTGCCATATTTCTGACGCCCATTTTAGACATTTTTCGGTAACGATCTTCCATTTCTCTCACTGTCCATTTTAATGCAACAACAGCTTTTTTAGGCTCTGTAACAACTGGGGCCAACAGGTGAGGTGCACCGTCATAAACTGATAATTCGAGCATTTTAGGATCGATCATTATAAATTTACACTGATCAGGCGTTAGGGTGTACATTAATGAAAGAATCATTGCATTGACTCCAACTGATTTACCTGAGCCTGTGGTACCTGCTATTAAGAGGTGAGGCATTTTAGAAAGGTCTGTGATGAAAGGTGCTCCACCTATATCCTCACCTAGAATTAATGGTAGCGCCATATCTGTATTTTTAAATAATTCAGAGTTCAACATATCTCTAAGCCATACAGTCTCTCTTCTTCTGTTTGGCATTTCAACGCCCATTGCATTTCTTCCCGGAACAACGGCGATTCTTGCTGATTGCGATGACATGTTTCGAGCTATGTCATCAGACAGATTGATCACTCTTTGTGACTTAACACCAGGGGCAGGTTCAAATTCAAATAGCGTTACAACTGGCCCCGGCCTCACAGCGCCCATATCCCCCTCTATTCCGTAGTCTGCCATAACTTTGTGAAGTTTATCTGAGGCCTTGCTCAGAGCACCCGCATCCTGAACTGTTGATCTAGGAGGAGGATTTTTCAGTAGGTCTAATCCTGGCAAAACAAATTCTGATCCTTCTGGAAAATAAAACTCATTTGACGGGGTTTTCTTTCTTTTAATTTTTGGCTTTGCTAAAGAAGATTCTGATTTAGCTATTTTAGGTATTTTTTCCTTAACTTTTGTTACCCTTTGTACTTTTCCAACAATTTCACTTTCAGTATTCGACACCTTATGCTTTCCAAAAACTCCCTTTATAAACTTAGATACATGCAATGTAGCACTTCTTAAATAAGACCAGAGAAAAAAAGCTGAATGTAAGATATCGAACATATCTTTCTTTACAATCTCTAAAAACCTTACCAATAAAAGTAAAGTGACTGTAAATGTTATTAGGGTAACAATAAGGCTAGGTAAGGGGACATTTAACTTATTAAGACCTGCTATAGAATTTAAATATATTTTATCTCCTAAAATTCCTCCTAAACCAGTAGCTAAGGGCCAATCATGAGGTATAGGCAGCGCAGATAGGGTGGAAGCGGAAAAAACAATTATACCAAGCCACATAAAAAATTTATGATTTACCTCTGAAGCCCCTTTTTTAATAGCAAGGTAATAAAAAGACTTCATTCCACTAAATATTATTAGGATGGACCCTAAAATAATACTGTTTCCAAAGATTTGTAACAAAAAATTGGCAGTATATGCGCCAACTAACCCCATGGAATTATTTATTGGGCCAATTCCAGCAGTATCACTTGATGAATCGAAAGCACTAAATGAAGTGACGGCAGATAGAATAATAGCGCCCCCTAAAAGTAACAAAATGGAACCCACAAAACTCTTAAAGCCCTTTGAGGGAGTGCCTTCGTTATATCTGAGGGACCTCTCATTATATTGAGATTTCTTTTTATTGGAGGTGCGCTGTCGCCCCATTATAACACTCCATTAAATTTTATTGTAAATTCATCTACTCTTTGGTTAAACACCGGTCGTAAACATCGCGTTAAGAGAATTTATTTTTTTATAATACATATTTATATAAAAATTAATGTATTAAAGGCTTAGCATGAAAGAAAAATTTGACATACTTGTAGTCGGAGCAGGGTTAGTTGGACTCACTGCTGCATTAGCTTGTGCGAAAAAAGGCGCTAAAGTTTGCATAT
>JABGVR010000200.1 GCA_018645985.1 Hellea sp.
AAGAGTTAATTGAATTAAGGGTTAGGCCGGCAGTCGCACAAGACGGAGGCGATATAGTATTCCGTCAATTTGATAAAGAAGACGGTTCAGTTTATTTAGAAATGCGAGGTGCATGCTCTGGATGCCCAAGTTCAACTATGACCCTTAAGTCTGGAATAGAAAACCTTTTGAAGCATTATGTGCCTGAAGTAACTCGTGTTGAGCAAATAACTTAATTTATGTTTATTTTGGGAATTGATACTACTGGTGATCATTGCTCAGCTGCAATCGTAAACCCAGAGAAAACGATTGCGTATAATTCTGAAAAAATTGGTAGAGGGCATTCTGAGCGATTACCTTCTATGATCGCAGAATTAATACAAGGTGCAGGCATATGCATCGATGATATAAAGAAAATTTCTGTATGTAAGGGCCCGGGGAGCTTTACAGGTCTGCGTGCCTCCCTAGCTTTTGCTTGTGGTCTGGCTCTTCCCAACAAGCTACCGGTTGTAGGAATTACTTCTTTAAGGTTATGGGCGCACCAAGTAGACCCAAAAGGAAAGAAAAAAATAATATCTGTTTCAGATGTTCGCCGTGGGGAGTTCTGTTGGAGTGCTTTTTTTATGGGTAGTGAGCTGCATCCGCCCATAACTGAAACTGCTGAAGCCGCAAAAAATAGTTTTATAAATTTAAAGCATGATCTATTATTACAAGACCAGTTTGTTGATGTTAGAATCATGGCGCGTATGAGTATTAATTTGTCACCTATTGAGCATCCCGCCAAACCATTATACTCAAGGGCACCGGATGCTAAGGTTTCAAAAAGCTTTATGACCCAATGATACGTTCCCTCGTTAATGATGATGCGGGCGACATGTCTTCTTTGCATGCTAAATCATTCTATACACCTTGGAGCAGAAAGGATATGTTGTCGCATATTAAAAAAGACCTATGCTTTGGTTTTTCTCGCCCAGTAGATGGTTTCATTATTGTTAGTTTAGTTGAAGGACAAGCAGAAATTATCACAATTGCAGTCGATCCTAATAAAATGAGAAAAGGAATAGCAAGCGCTTTATTATCTATTTCAGAAACAGAATTAATTGATAATGGAGCAGATATACTCTTTCTTGAGGTTGCTGAAGATAACTATCCTGCATTAAATTTTTATAAGAAAAAAGGGTTTGAACCCATAGATAGACGGCCTTCCTACTACAGGCGAGCAGGTGGGCGCGTTGCAGCAATTACTTACCGCAAATATCTTGCCGTATAGTATGAACTAGGCTAGACAATACTTATGACAAGTTGGATAGAGAGAAAATGTACTGAGAGTGGTCTGCGAATGACAGACCAAAGAAAAGTAATAGCTAAGGTTCTCTCAGAGGCAAATGACCACCCTGATGCTGAAGATTTATATTCCCGCGCTTCAACTATTGACCCTAAAATTTCTTTAGCAACTGTATATAGAACGGTGAGGCTTTTTTCTGAGGCAGGCATTATTGAGACCCATGACTTTAGAGATGGTCGTGCTCGTTATGAAACGACTGATGACGACCATCACGATCACCTTATTGATGTAACTACTGGCGACGTTATAGAATTTGTTGACGATGAAATAGAACAACTACAGCATAAAATTGCTGAAAAGCTGGGTTATGAGTTGGTAGACCACCGTCTTGAGCTTTACGGGCGTAAAATTAAATAAAAACTATCTGATTATTTTTATTGTAACTTTAAACCATTTCTTCAAAGAAGTAATACTTGCAGAAACCAGCTCTTGCTATTATACAGCCAAAAAAGTTTAACAGAGCTATGAGAGAGATTTAAATGACAGTTTTGTTACCGCGCGATAAAAACGCGTCCCGTAACATCAAGCCTGCAAAGTCTTTATTAGGACCTAAAAGCGCCGATGTTAATCTGAATAAACCCCGAGATATTAATCAGCCATCAATCTTACCAAGTGATAAAAAAATTAATGATAAGGCAAAAAAGGTTTTTATAAAAACCTATGGTTGTCAGATGAATGTCTATGATAGTGAGAGAATGGTAGACGTATTGTCACCTATTGGTTATGCGCCCGTAGAAACGCCTGAAAATGCAGACTTGGTGATTTTAAATACCTGTCATATAAGAGAAAAGGCAGCAGAAAAAGTCTACTCTGAGTTAGGACGAATTCGCCAATTAAAGAAAAAAGTTAATCCCGAAATGAAAGTTGCAGTAGCTGGATGTGTTGCACAAGCTGAGGGTTCAGAAATCAAACGCCGGGCTCCAGTTGTCGATATGGTTTTAGGCCCTCAGACTTATCATAAATTACCAGAGATGATTGCTAAAGTTCACAGAAATTCAGGCGAGGTACTTGAAACTGATTTTGATACTCTAGAGAAGTTCGATAATTTACCAGAATCGCGCCAAGTAAAAGGTTTCTCATCCTTTCTCACTATTCAAGAGGGATGTGATAAGTTTTGCACATTTTGTGTCGTTCCGTATACACGCGGAGCTGAGGTATCCCGCCCAGTAGATCAGGTTATAAATGAAGCACGTAATTTAGCTTCACAAGGAGTGAAAGAAATCACACTTATTGGCCAAAATGTTGATGCTTATAGCATAATGGGACCAAACTCCAAGCAATGGGGTTTAGGTGAGCTTATAAGCCATGTTGCATTAATAGGCGGTATCGATAGGCTAAGATTTACCACCTCTCATCCACGGGATATGGATGATGATTTAATATCCATACTAGGAAAAGAGCCTAAATTAATGCCTTATTTGCACCTTCCTATTCAGGCTGGCTCGGATAAAGTACTTAAAGCCATGAACAGAGGGCATACTTATGAAGAATATAAAACGTTAATTGGTAAGATTCGTAAATCTCGTCCTGATATAGCGTTATCTGGTGATTTTATTGTAGGCTTTCCGGGTGAAACAGAATCTGACTTTCAGCAAACAATGAAATGTGTTGAAGAGATAGGCTATGCAAGTTCATTTTCTTTTAAATATTCTGTACGCCCGGGTACCCCAGGAGCTAGTTTGCCTCAACAGGTCTCGGAAGATGTCAAATCAGATCGTTTGAAAAGATTGCAAGACTTACTCTACTCGCAACAACACGCTTTTAATGAGTCTTTGGTAGGCAGAACATTGAACGTTTTAATAGAAAATGTAGGCCGCGAAGAGAAACAACTTTTTGGCCGCAGCCCTTATTTGCAAGGCACCCACTTTAATGGCCCAGCTGATTTAATTGGACAAATAAGGCCAGTTTTAATTACCAAGGCTGGGCGTAACTCACTTTCAGGGGAGCTGATACAGAAATAATATTATAGGCAAAACTAGATAACTATATTGAAGTAAAATCAATAAGGGTTAATATTTAATTATTAGTTATTTTAGTCTCCTGTAGACAATTAGTATCTATTGTATCTAATATCGCTTTATGTCGAAAGAAACCCAAGTTTTAGAATTTCCTGATGCAGATTTAGTAAGGAAAATGTGTGGCCCAAACCATGCTAATTTAGCCCTTATTGAAGAAGCTTTTGGCGTTTATATCGAAGCTCCTGGAGCATCAGTCCATATTAATGGAGACGGCCCAAGTATAGCTAGATCTGGCGAGCTTATAAAAGAGGTATATCAAAGGCTAGAAAGAGGTTGGCCGTGTGGTATTTCTGACATAAGGGCTTTAATAAAAGCAATTGGAAAGGGCAAAGTAAAGGCTGCTGCTGCTGATGCTATAATACCCTTCCCAAGAAGATCTCCTATAGTTCCCAAAACCCCAAAACAGGAAAAGTTTATACACGCGATGCGGGATGAGACTATTTGCTTTGGAGTTGGGCCTGCCGGGACAGGGAAAACTTTTTTAGCAACTGCTTATGGCGCTTCTCTTTTGGCACGAGGAGAAATAGCTCGTTTTATTGCTTGTCGGCCTGCGGTTGAAGCGGGAGAGCGGCTTGGCTTTTTACCAGGGGACCTCAATGAAAAAGTAGACCCTTATATGCAACCCATATGGGATGCGCTTCATATGGTTTTGGGGCGAGATGAGGTTGATCGCCGTCGCGCATCAGGGGATATAGAAGTAGCGCCTCTTGCATTTATGCGAGGTAGAACTTTGTCAGATGCATTTGTTGTGATAGATGAAGCTCAAAACGCGACAATACCCCAAATGAAAATGGTGTTAACTCGCTTAGGTGAGAGAGCAAAATATGCTGTAACAGGAGACCCAAGTCAAAGTGACTTGCCTTCAGGCGTAACTTCTGGTTTAGCCCACGCTTTAGACATACTTAAAGACATTAGGGGGATAGAGCAGATAGTTTTTGAGGCTTCAGATGTTGTTCGACACCCATTAGTGGGCAGAATAGTGAATGCGTATGAAAAAGCTTCTAAGTCCAGAGGTGGAATTTCTAAGTAGTGTCCCAGCTTCCTTTTAACTTTGATGTAAGCGTTAGGGCAAAGCAGTGGGGTGTTTACAAAGCTTATATTACAGATGTTACTCCTGGTATAATTCATAAAATACTTACTTTACTTGAAAGACCAATAGTCAATGAATTAAGCATTGCCTTAGTTAACGATAAAGAAATTCAATTTTTAAATAAGAAATTCCGTGATAAAAATAAAGCAACGAATGTTCTATCTTTTCCAAGTAATGGCCCTACACCAATATTGGGAGAAATTATACTGTCTTATGAAACACTGAAAAAAGAGGCTGAGGAATTATTAATCCCATTTAAGCATCATTTAATTCATATGCTGGTGCATGGCTTTCTTCACCTTCAGGGTTTTGACCATCAAACAGACGAAGATGCTGCCACCATGGAAAAGTTAGAAGTTCAAGTGCTTTCAGATTTGAATATTGACAATCCCTATAAAATCAAAGACGAGTAATTTCTAATGATTAAAAACAAAAGCCGTTTTGGCGTCTTTCTTAAGTTAATAGGAATCAAGCCTAGAGAAATTGTTTACGGTGTAGACGATGCAGACTTAAATGATAAAAATGACTTAATACAAGAGGAAATGGTTGACGCCGCCCAGCGTTTCCATCTTGTAACAGTAGAAGATGTCATGGTTCCATTAGCAAATATAGTTGCTATCGATGTATCTGCGTCTTTGACAGAACTATCTAAAACTTTTGAAACAGCCGGGCACTCACGTCTTCCTGTTTACAATGATTCTTTAGATAACCCCATTGGCATGGTGCATATCAAGGATGTCTTGCCATATCTTTTATTCGATGCGAAAGGCCGACAATTAAAAACTTACCCCGATAAAAAGATAATTCGCAGTATATGCCGCCCAGTTCTTTATGTTCCACCATCTATGTTAGCACAAGACTTATTAAACCGAATGCAGGCCCGAAGATCTCATATGGCTATTGTTGTTGATGAGTATGGAGGTACTGATGG
>JABGVR010000201.1 GCA_018645985.1 Hellea sp.
GGGGCGCTTGAAACTGCCCATGGCCGTTTAATTTTATTTTCACTGGCATTATGTGCTCTAGGGGATTTATTGTTACTTAATAGAAATTTAAAAACCTCTTTTTTTTGCGGGATGCTTGTTTTTGCAATTGCTCACCTATTATTCTCACTAGCATTTATCAGGGGCAATACGTTTGACTTTGTCTCGTTAATTACATTTTTACCGTTACTTGTTTTATTAGGAGGTATAAAATTCATGTATTTATTACCCAGAGTGTCGCGTAAGTTTAAATTTTTTGTAATATTATATGGTTTAGCTATATTTGTGATGATTACTTCCGCTTATACTTTTATGTACGAACAAAAACTTATACTACTGGCTGCCACATTTTTTGTTTTGTCAGATATTTTTGTTGCTAAGGATCGTTTCATAAAGCACTCAACAAAAAATGCTTTATTGATTACTCCTTTATATTTCGCTGCTCAAGGATTATTTGCTTTTAGCGTTTCAGTTTAGCTTAAATTTAAAATTTGGGTTATTGGGACGTGGTCGCTTGGTTTGGGCGCCCAGATTCTGCATGGAGTATGAATTATATGCCCTTGTTTACCCGAAGACTCGACAGCATTTTTTAAATCTGAGCTTACCCATATATGGTCAAGGCGCCGCCCCCTGTTGCTCTCAAGGGGGTTTCTACCTCTATAACTCCACCAACTAAACAACTTATCTTCATCATTATATAAAGCTCTAGAGCAATCAATAAAGTTATGTGCCTTTTGTAAATCTTTAAGAATGGAAACTTCGATTGGAGTGTGACTTACAACTTTTAGAAGTTGTTTATGATTCCAAACATCATTTTCATGTGGTGCTATGTTGAAGTCCCCAACGAGGACTTGTGGGCTGGGCATCTTTTTGTATCGCATAGAAAAATAAGTTCTCATATTTTCAATAAAATCTAATTTGTGTTTAAATTTCTCATTTTCTTTGGGATCGGCGATGTCACCTCCTGCTGGTATATAAAAATTATGAAACTCAAAACTTAAATTTTTATTTGAGACTAATGTGCTTACATGACGTGAGTGACCCAATGGACAAAACTTGGTGTCTAAACGTTTTAGGGAAAGCTTTGAAACAGTTGCTGCCCCATGGTAGCCCTTCATACCGTCAACTTCTATATATTTATAGCCTGCATTAATGAAGGGTTCTTTTGGAAACAAGTGTGTTTCGCACTTTATTTCTTGTAGTCCCAAGACATCAGGCGATTCTTCTTTTAAGAACCGCAAAACCTGGTCTATTCTTAAGCGAACTGAATTTATATTCCATGTTGCAAGCTTAATTTGCATATAAATAACCTTGGTAAAGTTGATTTTCTAATTAATTATTTTTTTTCTTCCTTCTACTTCTCTCTCTTGTGAGAAATAAGCGTGGATTTAAAATTTCTGGATACGTGATATCTGTGAGTTTAACATAAGTTGGGTTCTCTGAGCCATTTATAATAGTCCAGCCCTTTATACTTAATTTATCTGCATCGAGTATAATATTTAAAACTCCAATTGCTTCATCAGATGGATCGGTAATGCTGATATACCACTCTTCTTCATTTTTTATTAGGCTTGTTACCACCACGTCCTTTTCGAGGTTAATATTTCTTTTTAAGAAGTAGTATATGGGGGTGGAGGAGAGTGGAACTCTATCTGTTGTGCCTAGATTGACGTCTTTTTGAATCAGACTTACGCCATCAGAAACAATTAACAATGAGTTGGGGCTATCATATTCTATACGTAATTTCCCTGGCCTACTTATAAATAAGTTCCCCGCTATAATAGATCCGTCAGGAGCATATTGTACAAACCTTCCTTCAATATGAATAGTGGAATTCATAGCGTTGTTTATAAGTTTTAGGTCTGAGGTTAAATTTTTAACATCAGTAAAAGGTGCCGCTGAGTTTAAATCTTTTATTTTTTGAGTTATCTCTCCGGATGACGGAAAAGATATCAAAGTAAAATATGCTATAAAAAATAATAACTTATACATTCCCTTTAGACTATATGAAATTATACACATTTTCTACCAGATTTTTTTATGTAAAGCCGTTATTACTTATATTTAATTATTAGGCATAAATTGATTTAAGCTTTCATTAATATTTGATAATGGTCTTGCGCCGTAGTGGGATACTACTTCTGCTGCTGCTATACTTCCGAGATAACCAGAATCAGGCCAATTTAAACCGAAGGCCCTTCCCGCTAGTACGCCAGCAGCATATTGATCTCCCGCGCCTGTAGTGTCCACAATATTTTTGACGGGGCAAGAGTTAATATAATGTCTTTCAGTACCCGATTGAATTACTGATCCTGATTTACCATCTGTGATACAGGCAGTTAGCTTTTTTGAGCTCAAATTATTTAGTGCCGTTTCGATGTCTTCACAACTATATAAACTTAATAGCTCATCCTTGTTGGCAAATAATATATTAACATGGTCATTTATAAACCTTTGAAAACTTCTACGATGCCGGTCAACGCAAAAGCTATCTGAGAGAGTTAGAGCGATATTCCTACCGTACGACTTTGCAATTTTTGCAACTTGTATAAATGCTTCTTTAGCTGGCTGGGTGTCGAAAAGGTATCCTTCTAAATATACGCAAGATGCAGATTCAATTTTAGATTTTATAATATCCTTCTTAGTAAACATACAGGCAGCACCAAGAAAAGTACTCATCGACCTTTCTCCATCTGGAGTAACTGCAATTAGACACCTTCCACTTGCCGGACCAGATTTATTTAATGATGAAAAAAAATCAACCCCACCATCAATCATACTTTTTTTTATTCGGTTTCCAATTTTATCATTTTTAACCTTCCCTATAAAACCCGACCTTAACCCTAGAGCGTTAATCCCAAATAAAGTATTAGCTGCAGAGCCTCCTGCAATTTCCTGGACTTTTCCTTGGCTTAACAACGAACTTGTTAAGACAGACGCCCTTTCTTCACCGATAAGTGACATTGACGCTTTTTCAATTCCCTCTTTTTTAAGAAAATCATATGAGACAGGCGCTATAATATCCATAAGAATATTTCCTATGCCAAGTACGTCGAACTGAATTGTCATAAATTGATACCTTGATTTAGGCCGCTTAATAGATAAAAAAGTAAAAAATTCAATCTCTAAAATCTCATAATTTGGACAATATATGAAGAAAATTGCTATTCTTGCCTCAGACAATATGATGCCCTCGGCATTAGCCCAGCGAGACGATTCTCACGAGCGCGATGAGCAAATGAGAAAATTATACCCAGCCTTTCTTGCCCAAAATATGCGTTTGGATATTGTAAGTTGGAAGTCGGCTGCTTATCAAGCTAAGCATTATGATGCAATACTTCCCTTATTCGTTTGGGACTATTTTGATGATAATGAAATCCAGTTTATTAAAGAAATGGAAAAGGTGGATGCAACAACTAATCTGTACAACTCTATAGATATTATAAAATGGAATTCTAAAAAATCTTACTTGAAAGAGCTAGAGAAAAGGGGTGCCCCTGTAATAAGAACTATTAATGCTAATTCTGCTTCACCAATTAACATTGCCAAAGCTTTTGAAACCCTTTCAACTGATAGGCTTGTTATAAAGCCGCTAATAGGGGCCGGGGCATGGCGACAAGTACTTTATAATAAAGGCGATACTTTTCCCAACCGTGAATTATTGCCTCCAGGGCCCACTATGATCCAACCTTTTTTACCAAGTGTAAGAGAGGAAGGGGAATATTCATTGATATTTTTTGGAAATGATTATTCACATGCGTTAATTAAAAAACCTAAGTCTGGAGATTATAGAATTCAGTCGCTTTATGGTGGAACTGAAGAAACATACAGTCCAACTATAAATGAAATAAATGAAGCTCAAAAAATTCTTAACACCTTACCCTTTGAACCACTCTATGCACGAGTTGATTTTTTGAGAGGCAACGATGACGAACTAAAGTTGATAGAATTAGAAATGATTGAACCATATCTATATCTTAGTCATTCCACGGGTACGGAAACAAACAACACAGGCGCACAAAAGTTAGCCTCAGCACTGATAAAAAAATTAAGTTAAAACATTAGCTCTCTGGGTTTAAAGTTTTAGATTTATATGAACAAAGGTCATTTACTGGGCAATTGTAGCATTTTGGCTTTCTAGCAATACATGTATACCGGCCCAGCAGTATAAGCCAGTGATGCGCATGATTGATGTACTTTTGTCCCGTTACTCTTAGTAAGTTTAACTCTACTTCCACAGGATCTTTACCTGGCGCCATCCCCGTTCTGTTTGAGACACGAAAGATATGCGTGTCAACCGCCATAGTTGGTTGTCCAAAGTAATCATTTAAAACCACATTGGCTGTCTTTCGTCCAACCCCCGGAAGTTTAATAAGGTCTTCTCTGGTGCTGGGCACATTTGAGTTAAATTCCTTAATTAACATTTTAGATAAAGCTAAAACGTTTCTAGCTTTGGTTTTATACAGTCCTATAGTTTTGATATGGTCGCGAATTGTATTTTCGCCAAGCTTCATCATTTTTTGAGGTGTATCCGCTAATTCAAATAACCTTTTTGTAGCTTTATTTACACCGATATCAGTTGATTGTGCTGATAGAGCAACAGCTACTACTAATGTAAAAACATTGGTGTAGTTCAGCTCAGTTCTAGGTGCGGGGTCCAGGTTTTGAAGGCGTTGGTATATTTCATTTATTTTAGTTCGATTTAGCTTAGGCCTAGGAAGGTGTTTATACAGTTTTTCTTTAGCACGCATTATATCATCTTTTTTTGATTAATGCGGCTAATCATCATTTCACACATTTTTTTAGCAAAACTCAAGGCGGGTTGTGCTATTAAATTCCCATCACAGTCAAGGGAGGAAGAGGCATTGCCACAGCCTACTTGCTGGCTTAAGACATTACCACCCAACCGACTAAGTATAAAGCTTAACTGTCTCATACACATGATACCGCTCATAGGCCCCGGAGTAGCTGAAGCAATTCCCCAAATAGCATTTTTAATATAATCTGTGCTCTCTGTGCTAGTCCAGTCTATCATATTTTTGAGTAGGGGAGGCAGACAGCCATTATACTCAGGTGTTGTAATTACAATTCCATCAAACGTTTCCAATAGAGTAGTTAATATTTTGACATTTCCTGGAGTTTTTAAGTCGCCATGAAAAATGGGCATTTGAAATTTATCTAAATTAATTATCTGGGTTTTTGCTCCCTTTTCCTCAAACAATCGAATTATGCTATTTTCAAGCTTTCTATTAATTGAGTCTTTTCTAAGGGAAGCGCAGATAAAAGCAATTTTTAGAGTATGCATTGTTTAGCCTTATATTACATATTTTAGTATTAAACTTAATGATACTTACAATATTGCTTGCCTAGCAAGAATACCATACCTATTTATGACCAATGCAGCAATTTAGTGGAATTTCTTTTTTATGGGCAACATTCGCATTGGCTATAATGGGGGTTACTTATGCCGTCGCTTATTTTTTATTAACATATAAAGTCCTTAAGGATGCAGAAGCTGATTATTTATATAAAAGTCTAAATGACATGATTGATAAATCTATTACTAAGGCTGAGTATATACATTTGTTTACCAAGAAGCATAAGCCTAGAAAGTTTTTATATATAGCTTCAGGTTCCTTCTTTATACTGGTCTCAACGTGGCCAATTATGGCAATAATATCATATTTATTAGAATGTCTTTATCAGTTAACTGGACGAAGTCGTGTGTTCGAACCAGGCTTCTTGGTTTGGCAGTTTTGTATATTTTTTGGTATTATTTTATCATGGGCTTTCACGGCATATTGTATAGTCACCTTATATTATAAAAGAGCAACTGCCCCGTTAGTTTATAAAAAAGGAGGTAATAAATAGTTTAAAAAACTGATTGCTCTCTTTTAGTGTTTATAATTAAATAATAAATTATATCGTAACAGGTTAATAAAATGAATTTTCTGCATACAATGCTTAGGATAACTAATATCAAGGAAAGCCTAGATTTCTATTGCGGAGGTTTAGGCCTGAAGGAATTACGCAGATATGAAAATGAGGAAGGCCGCTTTACACTAATATTTTTAGCAAGCCACGAAGATATTGATATGGCGGCTGCTTTTGATAACGAAACTTCATTTCCTATTGGTTTACCAATGATTGAATTAACCTTTAATTGGCCGTCGAAAGACCTTGGCGCCGAGCCTCTTGAGGGTGGACGAAACTTTGGACATATAGCTTACCAAGTTGATAACATTTATGATACTTGCGAAAGACTCCTAAAGAGGGGCGTAATGATTAGTCGCCCTCCACGCGATGGAAGAATGGCTTTCGTAAAAAGCCCAGATAATATTTCCGTAGAGTTGCTGCAGAAAGGAAAGAGTCTACCGATTAAAACTCCTTGGTCAAAAATGGGAAATTTTGGTGAATGGTAAAAATTAAAGATTGATATTTAAAATATCTTTCATTGAATATATTCCAGGCTCTTGCCTGTGGGCCCAAATAGCAGCGTTAACTGCTCCTTTTGCGAATACATCTCTATCAAAGGCATCGTGCCTTAAGGTGATCATCTCCTGATCACTTGCAATTCTTACTTCATGCTGACCAATAACCCCTCCCCCCCGAAGAACAGCGAACCCAATTTCCTCTTCTTTTCTGGCTTTTGAATGTGACGCTCTAGATGTGGATATTTTTTCTTCGAGTTTTACTTTACGTCCGTCTGCAGCCGCCTGCCCCAACATAAGTGCCGTTCCGCTAGGTGCATCTTTCTTGCTTTTGTGGTGCATTTCGAGAATTTCAATATCCCACTTATCATTTAATTTTTCAGAAGCTATTTTAACAAGAGCTTGTAGCATGTTAATTCCAGGAGAAAAATTGCCTGATTGTAATACAGTATGGCCTTTGACGCTATCCTGGAATTCTTTTTCTTGTTTTTTGCTATAACCTGTAGTGCCAGTTATTAGTGTATTGCATCTAGACTGCTTCATTAAAGAAAGCACATTCAATGTGGCTTCCGGGCGAGAGAAATCAATTAGGATATCACATAAATTAAGGCCCTCATTAATGTTCGTCGAAAGCATCAAGCCAACAGGTTTTAAATTCGCAATTTTATGTGCATCTTTACCTATATTGGGTGAATCATACGATGTAATAGCCACTGTTAATCGAAGCTGTGAGTCCGTTTCTAAGGCTCGCATTACTGCTTGGCCCATTCTTCCGTCAGCGCCAAGAATTCCAATGTCTATTTTTTTGGTCATAAATATCTGTGTAGCGACCAAGCTTGTTTCGTGCAATTTAAATATGAGTAACTAATTGAATATTTTTATAATTTGAATAAAGTAATATCATGAAATATTTTAATTATTGTAACAGCATTTTTTACGTAATTTATGGTTTGTTTGGAGCATTCGCACCCCTATCCCTTGCTAGCGTTTTAGGCTGGAAACTTACGCATTTGGGCCAACACGAGATGCGTGCCTACTGTCTTTTTATATCCGCAGTTGGCATTATTTTGTTTTTGGGCACTCAAAAAACCAATGACCAAAAAATTGTTTTAAAGTCGATTATATTTATAACCTTTTCTTTTTTGGCGGGTAGAATATTAGGTCTTGTGCTAGACGGGCCTGGGCCCACTCTTACTTATCTGGAAATATTATTTGAAACCGCCTTAATTTCTTTAGGGCTAGTTTTGCTTAAACAAAAAAAGAAATAATACGTTAAATATTTATTTTGGAGCAAGAACCATAGTCATCATACGGCCTTCAGTTTTCGGTTCAAACTCTACTTTAGCCGTATCCTCGAAATCCTCTTTAACTTGTGCTAGCAAAGTCATGCCACGATCCATATGTGCCATTTCCCTTCCCCTGAAGCGAACGGTGACCTTAACTTTATCACCTCGATCGAAAAATTTCATCATGGCTTTAGCTTTTACCTGGTAATCATGCGTGTCAATATTCGGCCGCATTTTAATTTCTTTGATTGTCGTTGTCCGCTGATTCTTACGGTTGGCGGCCTTTTTTTTCTGGTTTTCAAACCTTAGCTTGCCATAATCAAGAACTTTGCAAACAGGAGTTTCACCTGGAGCAACCTCAACCAAATCTAATCCTACAGATTGAGCAGCAGAAATAGCCTCGTCAAGCGATACCACACCGCGTTTTTCACCTGTATCTGTTATTAGTAGTACTTGTGGGTTTGTGATTTCACGATTAGTTCGTGGACCTTTGGGTTTTTTGGGCGCTGCTGCTAGTGGGCGTTTTGCGATGCTAAATTCTCCTAATAATGTTAAGCGACCACAATATGGACGCCAATGCGTTTTATTTCAAGAGCTGTTTGTATACGTTAAGCGTTTTTGATTTAAGATTTTGAGTTGAAAATTGTGTTTTGATGTGTGAACGAGCGAATTTTCCGTTATAATTGGACCATGAGCAAGCTTTTTTTATTCCTACAGCTAGGGCTTTAGGGTCATTTGGGGGAATTAAAAACCCTGTTTTTTTATTTAAAACTGTTTGAAGTGAACCACCATGAGCCGTGGCAACGACAGGCTTTTGCATAGCTTGGGCCTCTACCATTACACGTCCAAAGGCCTCCGGGTCAGTTGAGGCTGAAATTACTATATCTGCGGCGGCAATGGCTGAAGCAACATCCAGCCGGTGATTAAGAATCACGAATTGTTTTTTTAAATTGAGTTTAGCTACCTTAGAGTATATTTCATTTATATACTTTTTCCGCCCCTGCGGATCACCCATTAGCACTAATGTATAATCTTTTGGCAAATATCTTAAGGCCTCCACAGCAATAAGCTGTCCTTTCCACTTTGTTAAACGCCCGGGGAGGAGAATTATTTTATTTTTAACGGGAACTTTCCACTCGCTTAATAGTTCTTTTATTTTTTTATTTTCTACTTTTTTGGGGTCAAATACTTCGGTGTCTACGCCTCGAGGGACCACAGTAATTTTATCAGGAGAAACTCTGTGTTTGTGTACTATATGATCTTTAGTAAAATTTGAGTTAGCAATAATATGTTTTCCTTTTACCATAATTGAGTTGTATTGGTCTTTTAGCCATGAGTTACTGTTATATATTCCGTGATACGTAGTTAAAAAGGGTATTCCTTCAGCCCTAGCTGCATAATATGCTGGCCATGCAGGGGCACGGGAGCGAGCATGAACCAATTGGATACCATGCAGTTTAATAATTTTTCGTATAAAACTTATTCTGTAAAATAAGGACAATATGTTTTTTGAACCAATATTAGTTTTGTGTAATTTTGTGCCTATCCGTAAAAAATCTTTTTCAAGTCGTCCCCCCTTGGTAACAACATGGGTGTCATAACCTTTATTTGACAATACTTCTGCAATTTCTAGTGTAGTTTTCTCTACGCCTCCGGCATTGAGTTCTGGGACTACTTGAAGCACAATCATATTTTATAAACTCTCATAAGGACCCTTTAGATGCAAGATATAGCATTGATTAATTACTTACCTTTACAAGGTGAAGAAAAGATAGCCTATAAATTTAATAAAGGAAGAGGTCCGACTATTCTGTGGTGTGGCGGACTAAAGTCCACTATGGACGGGAGCAAAGCAACATATTTGCACATTTGGGCGGCAAGTAAAAATTATAACTTTATTAGATTTGATTATTTTGGTCATGGGGAGAGTGACGGAGAATTTCGTGACGGCACCATTACTAAGTGGGCAGATAACATTATAATGATTATCGATGAATTAATTAATAATGATGTAGTTCTGGTGGGGTCATCAATGGGAGGGTGGACTTCAATTTTAGCGGCTATTGCCAGAACTGATAAAGTTAAGGGCCTTTTTTTAATAGCACCAGCGCCGGACTTTACTCAAAACCTAGTCTGGGATCAGTGGACTGAAAAACAAAAGAAAGATTCTCTAGGGGGAAAAAGTATTTTTGTTCCATCAGAGCATGAAGAACCCTATGAATATAGCGCTGGATTAATTTCTGACGGCAAAGATAACATGGTATTAGGTGATAGAATTAATCTCGAAGCGCCCATCAGAATTTTACAAGGCATGAAAGACGAAGTAGTGCCATGGGATTATTCATATAAAATAATAGAGAATGTGAAAAGTCAAAATGTATCATATACCCTAATAAAAAATGGAGATCATAGTCTATCTACCCCAGCTGATCTAGAGCGCTTAAGTTGTGAGCTACAAAGTTTAATACAGAATATTTATTCATAGATAATATGCTTAAAAAAAACAAATATGATTTAACGTCCCTTCAAGACTTAAGCTATAAATCCATAAGAAGGTTTTTATTAAAGTTATTCGCCGAGCAGGGCCTTGATACTCCGGGGCTAGATGCACGTATTTTAATTATGGCCGCCTCACAGCTATCGCATGCAGACTTGCTGATTGAAAACTCTTCTGCTCCAGAGCGGAGTATTATTATTAAAATAAATGAGTTCATGAATAGACGCATTAAAGGCGAGCCGGTTGATAAAATTGTGGGCCACAAGGAGTTTTATGGAAGAAAATACACAGTAAACAAAAATGTTTTATCTCCGCGGCCTGATACGGAGAAATTAGTGGATATAGCTATTTCTGAAATTAATAAGTCTGGAAGTAAAAATCTATTAGAGCTTGGAACAGGTACGGGGGCAGTCATAATATCAATTATATCAGAGACAAAAAGTACTATAGCTACGGCTGTTGACATATCCGAAGATGCGTTAATGATTGCCAAACACAATGCTAAAGCTCATGGTGTTAGCCAAAGAATAAGTTTTTTAAATAGCTCATGGTTTGAGACCGTGTCTGAAAGTTATGATATTATAATTTCTAACCCCCCGTATATATCAAAAACGGAAATGAATTTATTAAGCTCGGGTGTTAGGGAGTTTGATCCATTTGTATCTTTATATGGAGGAGAAGATGGTTTGGAGGCATATAGAGAGATAATAAATAATGCAGGTTTATATCTAAACCCGAAAGGCGTTATTATATTTGAAATTGGCTATTTGCAAGCTGAGGCTGTCACCAATTTACTCTTAAAAAACGAATTTATAGATATTTCAGTAGCGAAGGATCTGTCTGGAAATAATAGGGTAATAAAAGCGTATAAAAGTAGATAAAAAAAGCTTTCCCTTTTGAAATAGCTTTGCTAGTAACTGAATGTGAGAAGTTTGAGGCTTGATAGCCCCCTCACTAGCCCAAAATTGAGAAGCCATTGCAACACTGCAGGCTTAGGGAGTTTAAGGACGTAATAATGAAACGCCAACGTGGCCGTAATCGCAATAATAATAGAAGTAATAATTCAAACCCTAACAGGTCATTGGATAGTAATGGGCCTGGAGTGAAGGTCCGTGGAAATGTTAGCACTGTCTATGAAAAATATTCCGCTTTAGCCCGTGATGCCCAAAGCTCCGGAAATAGAGTAAATGCTGAAAATTTGAAACAACACGCAGAGCATTATTTGAGACTAATGAATGAAATGGAAACCGCTAGGCTTGCTGCCCAAGCTGAACGAGATGCTCAAAGAGCCCCAAGAAATGAGAACACTATCGGCGACGAAGCACCCGATGGTAAACCAGGGAAACCCCAAAACAAACAGCCTAAACCGATAGGTGATGATTTGACTGCGATAAAATCTGATGAAGACTTAGAGGAATTACCTGAAGGCGACCAATTGTCAGGATCCGCCTCATTTGATGAAACTCCACCCCGCCGAAGGCGAAAGGCCCCCGCAAGAAAAAAAACAGATCCAGTGTCTGATGCTGCTGAGTAAGCACTCAAAATCAAATTACTAAATATTGGTTTATTAATACTAAATAGGGTTCGATAACGAATTTAAATCAGAAGTCCTCATTTTTTCAATTTCTTCACGTCTTTTGTTAAATTTATTTATTTCTGCCTTACCCAGAGGTTTCCCAGAAAGCTGAGAAAGCCTTTTCGGGTTAATTTTTTTTCCATTTAAAATCACTTCATAATGCAAATGGGGCCCTGTGGACCTTCCCGTACTGCCAACTTTACCTATTATTTGATCCTGCTTTACATATTTGCCAACAGAAACATTGATCCTACTCAAGTGAAAATAAGCTGTTTTGTATCCGTCTGTATGACGAATGCGTATGTACTTACCAGCTGCACCATTCCACGCCGCATATTCAACTGTACCTGACCCGGCTGCAAGCACGGGTGTGCCTGTTGGTGCTGCAAAGTCAACTCCAGTATGCATTTTCCTATAGCCTAAAATAGGATGCTTTCTTCCGCCAAATCCAGATGATATTCGAGCTCCATTTATTGGCGTAGCTCTTAGCCTACGTTTAGCAGTTTTACCGTTTTTATCGTAGAAATTTTCTGTTTTCTTTTCGTTCGAAAATAGCCAAAATTCTGATTTTTTGTCCCCCGGACTAAACGAGGTGTATAAAAGGTCACCTGTCTTTACTATGTCGCCTTTTCGGTTTTTATATGCATCGAAATACATGGTAAATTTATCGCCAGGCCGTATATCTCTTTGGAAGTCTACTGAGTACTCATAAATTTTTGTGAACTGATCTACAATACGATCAGGAATTCCTGATTTTGTTGCATCTATATAAAGGGAAGTAGAAATTTCCCCGGATATACCAACTCTTTGTGATTTGTATTCTGATATTACCTCTCTTGTATTATAACCACCATCAATCACATCTATAAAAATGGTTTTTTCAAAATTTGGCCTGAAAACAAAATGCTCTAGCTTTTTATTCTGCAAATATAGATAAAATTCATTTCCTGGACTTAATAAGTTGACTGGATACACCTTATCAATTGCCCTTGAAATTCCATACACTTCGTTGGACGAAAGACCTTTTTTTTCGAGAAGGCTTATTAAAAAGTCATCTTGCTCAAGCTTTGCTATTATAAGCTCTGGCTCATTGCTTTGCGCAGCATATGGGTAAGGGTCTATTTCAGACTTAAAGATTTTGTCAGAGTTAAGAAATAACTTTATACCTATAGCCAGTAATAAAATTAAGGTACCTGCGAAGGATATGGTTTTAACCTTCTTCATTTTATTATAAACCCTAAAGAAGAGATAAATCACCTGTTTTATCTATCTCGTTTAAACCTGCATATGATAGTGATATAAAGCCTTTTTTACTAATGACTAGTTAATATTTACAGATATTTTTAACCAATGAAATTTTATTTGAGCGTGCATTTCTTGTACTCTTCTACTATATTTTTATTCTATAAATGGAGTGATTCGCGAAAGAAATATTTATGTCTGAAACCGCTGAAAATACGCCCGAATATGGTGCTGACTCAATCAAAGTTTTGAAAGGTCTGGATGCAGTTCGAAAAAGACCAGGAATGTATATAGGGGATACCGATGATGGATCTGGTTTACACCATATGGTATACGAAGTTGTCGATAACTCTATTGACGAAAGTCTCGCTGGTCACGCTGACCGCGTCGAGGTAATTTTACACCCAGACGGTTCATGTTCTGTAAAAGATAATGGGCGTGGTATACCGGTAGCTATTCATGAGGAAGAGGGCATATCAGCAGCTGAAGTTATAATGACTCAATTGCATGCTGGCGGAAAGTTTGATTCCAACTCATATAAGGTCTCAGGCGGACTTCATGGGGTTGGCGTATCAGTTGTAAATGCTTTGTCTGTTTCCTTGCAGCTTACGATCTGGCGAGATGGTAAGGAGCATGCAATGGAGTTTAGTCATGGCGATTCAGTGAATTCCCTGAAAATTGTGGGTAATGCTCCAGAAGACCATAGAAGAGATGGGACTATAAAAACGTTAACAGGTACTAAAGTGAGGTTTTTGCCTTCTGAGGAAACCTTTACCATGGTTGAGTTTGACAGGAATACATTAGAAAGACGTTTGAGGGAGCTAGCCTTTCTTAACTCGGGTGTCATGATTGTGTTAACGGACGAAAGGCCTGAGGATAATATAGTTACAGAACTTTATTATGAGGGAGGCATAGAGGCATTTGTAAAGCATCTAGACGCTAATAAGGAGGGTTTACTTGATAGCCCCATTTCAGTTTGTAAGGAAGTCGAAGGAATTACCGTACAGGCTGCTTTGTGGTGGAATGACGGATATCACGAAAATGTAAGATGTTTTACCAACAATATACCTCAACGCGATGGAGGAACTCACTTAGCAGGTTTTAGAGGCGCCCTTACCCGAACTGTAAATAAGTATGCCGCAAGTCTTGGGACGGCCAAAAAAGAAAAAGTAACTATTTCAGGCGATGATGCACGCGAAGGTTTGACGTGCGTGCTTTCAGTAAAGGTCCCTGACCCGAAGTTTTCATCGCAAACAAAGGATAAATTAGTTTCTTCTGAGGTAAGACCTATAGTTGAGTCTGCTATGAATGAAGCTCTTAGCGAATGGTTTGAAGAGCACCCGGCAGAAGCAAAAGTGTTAATGACAAAAATAGCCGAAGCTGCAGCTGCAAGAGAAGCAGCAAGAAAAGCTCGTGATCTCACAAGAAGGAAGTCAGCATTAGATATAGCTTCATTGCCAGGAAAGCTAGCCGACTGTCAGGAGCGAGACCCTTCTTTATCTGAGATATTTATTGTAGAGGGGGACTCAGCTGGGGGCTCTGCTAAACAAGCAAGAGATAGACAAAACCAAGCTATTCTTCCTTTAAAAGGTAAAATTCTGAATGTCGAACGGGCTCGATTTGACCGTATGCTTTCAAGTCAAGAGATAGGCACTATGATTACTGCCCTCGGCACAGGAATTGGTCGCGATGATTTTGATGCGGATAAAGCGAGATACCACAAAATTGTAATTATGACGGATGCGGATGTTGATGGTGCGCATATTAGAACTCTACTTCTTACATTTTTCTACCGCCAGATGCCTGAGTTAATAGAGCGCGGCTATCTATATATTGCCCAGCCGCCCCTTTATAAAGTCGAAAGGGGTAAAAGCATCCAGTATATTAAAGACCAAGAGGAACTTGATGACTATCTGATTGAAGCCGGGTCTAAAGATGCTTCACTGACTTTAGATGGGGGAATAACAGTAATTGGCGAAGACCTTATACGTATTGCAAAAGAAGCCTTACAAGCCCAAGGTATCATAGACCGTATGAAGCATAGATCCCCAGATAGTGCAATCTCTCAGCTCACAATTGCTGGAGCCCTTCAAGTTAAAGAAGACGATAAGTTGATAAAAGAGGGTGCCAGAAGGTTGGATATGATTGCAGATGAAGGTGAAGATGGTTGGTCGGGGCGATACACAGAGGGCGACCTAGTTTTTAAACGAAACGTAAGAGGCGTTACTGATAGAGTGATATTGCGATATGGGTTTAGAGATAGTTCAGAGGCTAGAAGGCTTCATAAGTTAGCACCTTCTCTAGCCGAAACATACTCAGGACAGGCTTCCTTTAAACGTGGAGATGACGAACCAATTGTAGTAAATGGACCGGCCCAGCTGCTAGAAGTAATTTTTGCCGGAGGCAAGAAAGGTTTTAAAATCCAGCGTTACAAAGGGCTGGGCGAAATGAATCCCGACCAACTTTGGGAAACCACACTAGATTCAAATGCTCGAAGTTTGCTTCAAGTAAAGGTTGAGGCTGCCGATGAAACAGATGACCTATTTACCAAGTTGATGGGTGATGTAGTGGAGCCTAGGCGAAACTTTATAATTGAACATGCTCTTGATGCTGAAGTTGATAGTTAAATAAAAGCAACCTGCCACCCTAAGTTTTAAGCATTACAGTTGCGGGCAAATCAGAAACTTCTCACCTGTCTTTTTCGCAAAATACCTAGCAACATTATTGCTCTCTAAGGCGTCAGATAAGGAAATTTCATTCGTATAGTTACTTCTGAAAGTCGTTTTCAGTTCGCTTGCAACTCTCATACGTAATTTATTCCCAGCCTCCATGCCTATTTTTGCTAGGAAATTTGGAAGTAACCAGCCACCGACACCCCATGCCATGCCGTAACCGCGCGATAAAACTGAAGGGGAAACATCTAGGCCCCCGTAAAGATAAACTTGTTTATGCTTAATTGAACCATAGATACTATATGCCCCGGGCGTGCGAGCAGCTGCTCCCTCCATGGCTGTGAGAATTTGACTCGCTAGATTTCCGCCGCCAGTGGCATCAAAGGCTAATGTTGCGCCAGTTTCATAAATTGCATCTGTTAAATCAGACATAAATGACTTGCTACTGCTATTGCATATATATTTTGCGCCTAAACCCCTTAGAATGCTTGCCTGCTCTTCTCGGCGAACAATGTTTACAAGAGCTATTTTATCTGCTGAACAAATTTTATTTAACATTTGGCCTAAATTGGAAGCTGCAGCTGTATGTACTAGAGCTTGATGGCCTTCAAGCTTCATTGTTTCTACCATAGATAATGCTGTTAAGGGGTTCACAAAAGAAGAAGCCCCATCTTTAGCATTATTTCCATCCAAAAGAGGTAAGCATGTTATTGCGGGTATACAACAATATTCTGCATACATACTTCCACTCAGCGCTGATACTGTTTTTCCCATAAGTGCTTTTGCTTCTGGACTATTCCCAGTTACAACAACTGTGCCTGCGCCTTCATTGCCAACGGGTAAATTTTGACCAATTCTTGCTTTCATAATTCCCATGCCCTGATCTGAAATAGGTGCAGTTAATACCCTTTTTGGACCTGCACCCTCATGATAGGCATTAGCCATATTTGACCATCCAAACATCACCCCCTGGTCAGAAGGATTTATAGGACTTGCCTCAACACGAATAACGACCTCGTGGGGTTTTGGTATCGGAAAATCTTTTTGCACTAATTCCATTTTCAACTGCGCATCATTGGTTACGGTTGATATCATTTGGTAATACTTATCTGGTAAAGTCATGAATTCCCCTTATTTATAGGTCACTCATAAAGTAATATTGATAGCGGAGTAAATAGCTATAGCCCGATTGATTTATAATGCAGAGCAATATTGTTGATAACACTATAAAAGGCCGATGTTCTGAGGTCGCCTAATTCAGGCTTGTTCTCTAATATGGTTTTAATATTTACATATGCAGTACGCATAGTATCGTCTAGACCAGCCCTTACTAGGTCAATCTCATCTGCTCCTTCAATATATTTAGATTTGAAGCGTTTATTAAATTTAAGGCCATTTTGATTTGCCAAAGCATCAATTAGGGAACGATTTTTACTTTCTTCGTTTCTTCGTTGAAGTCGACCGAACCGAATGTGGCCAATGTTTTTTACCCATTCGAAATAAGAAACCGTTACGCCGCCAGCATTTGCGTAAAGGTCGGGAATAATAAAAACACCATTATCCCTTAATATGCTATCTGCCATTGCTGTCACGGGCCCGTTTGCGGCCTCAATAATCATTTTTGCTTTGATCTTATGAGCATTTTTTATATTTATCACGCCTTCAGTAGCCGCTGGTATTAATATATCACAAGCACATTCAATTTCTTGTGGACTAGGTTTTGCAAATGTACCTTCTTTGTATTCTTTTAATGGCAGTCCGTTATGTAAATGCTGTTTCAGATCTTCGATGTTTATTCCGCTGTTATTGCTGATTGAACCACCACGTTCGATTACTTTTATTATTTTTGCACCATCTTCTTCGCTTAAGAATTTAGCAGCGTGATAGCCAACATTACCTAGGCCCTGAATGATAATTTTTTTTCCATCTAACGAACCTCTTAATTTTGCCTTTTTAATATCATCTGGGTGTCGGAAAAATTCACGTAAGGCATATTGCACTCCCCGGCCCGTAGCTTCAACACGGCCTTCAATTCCCCCTAAGTGGACAGGCTTTCCCGTTACACAGGCAATATTATCAATATTTGTATTATTTAGGCGTCGAAACTCGTCCATCATCCATGCCATTTCTCGTTCCCCGGTTCCCATATCAGGGGCTGGAACATTAAGTGAGGGGTGAATAAGGTCTCTTTTTGCTAGTTCATATGTAAACCTGCGTGTTATCCGCTCTAGCTCTTCTTCATTCCAGTCTTTTGGACGGATACATAGACCTCCTTTTGAGCCACCAAACGGAACCTCCACAAGAGCTGTTTTAAATGTCATCAAGGCGGCTAAAGCTTCTACCTCATCTTGGTTCACATCCAAAGAATAACGTATACCGCCTTTGACAGGCTCAATATGCTCTGAATGAACAGCCCGATACCCAGTAAATGTGTGAACTTCACCCCTTAGCTTTACACCAAACCTAACCGTATAAGTGGCATTGCAAACCTTTATTTTTTCAATTAATTTTGGAGATATATCAGTGAAACTTGCTGCACGGCCATACATCAAGTCAACACTTTGACGAAAATTCCAGTCTCTTTTTAATGCTGCTTCCATTTCAATCCCATTGACTAAGCTATAATACTATAGGTGAAGTTTTTTTAATTATAATAACTAACTCCCGAGGAAAAAAATTTCTTATTATATCAAATTATAGAAATTTATTTTAGTTTCGTTTAGCTATTTTTCCCTGCATTTCTATCTCTGTCTTTAAGTAGTCTCAGGCGAAGGGCATTAATCTTTATGAACCCTCCAGCATCCGCTTGATTATAAACTTCGTCTTCTTCAAAAGTCACATGTTCCTGTGAATAAAGAGAATAAGGGGAACTACGCCCTACGACTGTAGCATTTCCTTTGTATAGCTTAAGTCGAACAGTCCCAGTCACCATTTCCTGAGATTTATCGATAGCCGCTTGAAGCATCTCACGCTCGGGTGAAAACCAATAACCATTATATATCAATTCAGCATATTTTGGCATAAGCTCATCTTTTAAGTGCATGGCGCCCTTGTCTAACGTAATTTGTTCTATCCCACGGTGAGCCATAAGCAATATTGCACCACCAGGAGTTTCATAGATGCCTCTTGATTTCATACCCACAAATCTATTTTCAAGTAGATCAAGACGTCCAACTCCATTTTTGCCACCGAGCTCATTTAATTGTGTTAGCATTTCTGCAGGAGAAAAATCTTCACCGTTTAAAGACACTGCATCACCACGTTCAAAACCAACTTCGATGTAGGTTGGTGTGTCCGGGGCATTTTCTGGTGAAACAGTTCGCTGATAGACAAACTCAGGTGCCTCAACAGATGGGTCTTCTAAAGCTTTTCCTTCAGATGACGTGTGAAGCAAGTTGGCATCTACAGAAAAAGGTGCCTCGCCCCTTTTATCTGTCGCAATTTCTATTCCATGAGTTTCGGCATATTTTATTAGCTTTGTCCTAGAGTTGAGATCCCATTCTCTCCATGGTGCAATGACTTTTATTTCTGGATCTAGCGCATAATAACCTAATTCAAA
>JABGVR010000031.1 GCA_018645985.1 Hellea sp.
ATGAGACCAACAAACCATCCATATCCTAAAAGTGGGCTTTTTACTTGCCCTCCAGTTACCTCAACTAGCTGAACATAAGCCTGATTAGATTGAAACATATTACCAATACCAAGACATCCAATAACAATGCTGATAGCAAAAAAGGTACCAAGAAATTGTCCAAATTTAGGATATCCTTTCTTGGCTAATCCGTCACGCAGGTAATACATTGGTCCGCCAGATACACTCCCATCTTGGTTAATAACACGGTATTTTACACCTAATGTGCATTCAACAAATTTTGTGGTCATTCCAAGAATGCCCGCAACGACAACCCAAAATATTGCCCCTGGTCCGCCTATAGATACTGTTACAGCGACAGCCCCTATATTTCCGATACCGACCGTTCCAGAAACTGCAGCAGTAAGAGCTTGAAAATGAGTGATTTCTCCGGTGTGGCTACTATCAGAAAACCTACCACGTGTGATATCAATTGCATGCTTTATACCTCTAAAGTTTATGAACCCTAGGTACAGGGTAAAAAAACTGGCTGCAAAAATAAGCCACAAAACGATAATAGGTAAGTCTGCACCCAAAAATGGGACTGTAAAGAATATAAAATCAGACAATAAATCAGTTACTGGCTGAACTAAGTTGTTTATTTTGACATCTAGGCTTTTAAATAAAAAATAACTTTGCACTGATAAGGTTCCCTTTGTATTTTTAGCCTCGTCCACGATACGGGCTTACACCTTGGTCAGGCACCCAAACACCTTCGGGTTTTTCACCATAGCTATAAAACACATCAATTGGAATGCCTCCTCTAGGATACCAATATCCACCAATACGTAACCATTTTGGACTTATTTCTTTAACTAATCTTTGAGCAATACCCGTAGTGCAAGCTTCATGAAAGTCGCCGTGGTTTCTGTATGAGCCAAGAAATAATTTAAAAGCCTTACTTTCAACTATCCAATCATCAGGACAATAGTCAACAACTATGTGTGCAAAATCAGGCTGCCCAGTAACTGGACAAATACTAGTGAACTCCGGCGCCACTAACCTGACCATATAGTCCTCAGAACATGGGTTTTTTACTCTTTCGAGAACTGCCTCATTTGGAGACTTAGGCAAACCTTGCGTTTGCCCCAATTGACCTAAATCATTGTATCTATTTTCACTCATAAAGCCAATTAAACTTTAATATTCAATTGAGCAAGCCTTTAGAGGTGATATATATTGTTGTTGTAAATAAAACCAAATTCCTACTACGGGGTTTTTTAATAATACGATAAGTTATTTTTATTAATTTTTATAATAATGACATAAGTGTGGTTATTTTTCTTAATTTTCATGTTAGTGAGATTTAAATCAAGATTAGAATGGATATGATATGAAAACACGCGCAGCAGTTGCCTTTGAGTCTGGTAAACCTTTAGAAGTTGTGAATGTAGATTTAGCAGCCCCATTAGCCGGAGAAGTACTTGTTGAAATAAAAGCTACTGGTATATGCCATACTGATGCTTTTACATTATCAGGCGATGATCCAGAAGGCATATTTCCAGCTATTCTAGGGCACGAGGGAGCTGGAATCGTCAGGGAGATTGGAGCTGGTGTAAACTCATTAAAGCCAGGTGATCATGTAATACCGCTCTATACCGCTGAATGTCGAAATTGTGATTTCTGTCTAAATCCAAAAACTAACCTTTGTCAGTCAGTTAGAGCCACTCAAGGAAAAGGCTTAATGCCAAATGGGACATCCCGATTTTCTTATAAAGGTCAAAAAGTTCATCATTATATGGGGTGCTCTACATTTTCAAACTTTACAATATTACCTGAAATCTCGCTCGCAAAAATACGTAAGGATGCACCTTTTGATATGGCTTGCTACATAGGATGCGGAGTAACGACTGGCGTAGGAGCTGTTATTTATTCAGCTAAGGCAGAAGCTAATTGTAGCGCTGTTGTATTCGGCCTAGGCGGAATTGGATTAAATGTTATTCAAGGATTAAAAATGATAGGAGCACGACAAATAGTGGGAGTCGATATTAATCCAGAAAGAGAAAAAATTGCTCGAAATTTTGGAATGACTCATTTTGTTAACCCAGCAGAATTAAAAAATGATCTACTTGGACACATAATAGACATAACAGGCGGTGGCGCTGACTATACTTTTGAGTGTATCGGCAATGTAGATGTTATGAGAGTGGCGCTTGAGTCTTGCCACAAGGGGTGGGGAGAAAGTTATATTATTGGAGTGGCAGGATCTGGAAAAGAAATATCCACACGACCATTCCAACTAGTCACAGGCCGTAGCTGGAAAGGTGTTGCTTTTGGTGGAGCCAGAGGAAGGACAGATGTGCCCTCCATAGTGGATATGTATATGGATGGAAAAATACAAATAGACCCACTCATAACTCATAAAATGCCCCTAGAAAATATCAATGAGGCTTTTGATTTGATGCATTCTGGAAAAAGTATCAGAAGCGTAATCGAATTTTAATGTTAGTTTTATCTTTGAAACTTTTAGATTGATTCAAGGATAATTGGATGCAAACATTATTAAGTATTGCAATAATAATAACTCTTCTTACGTCAGTTTTTATAATTATTAAATTTGGGAACCTTAAACTTAAAGGCCCAAACCCCGTGCCTATTGTTACTTTCATAGCTATATTGTTCACATCTGGTTTAGATGTTGGCTTGATTATGTTTCCGTTAACAGAGTTTGCAATATATAATGAAAATACTGAATATCAATTTACCAATCCACTTGCCATTGAGTTTGGGTTTTGGGGGTTTTTAGTATGGGGTTTTTACTTTCTCACAACATTTTATTTTTGTGCGATTGAACCAAAATTAAAACTTTTTGAAATACCCCTAATTAAGTTAATAAACACACTTATCATTGTATCAACATGCGCTTTTACAGGTTATTTATTTTTTTCTTATTTGCCTGACTATATCAATAACATATCTGAATTTAATCGATATAGCGTATTAGGAATTGTTATATTATTAGCAGTGCTATCAAGTACAAAATTACATTATATAAAGCTATTAAGTGTATGTTCTACATTGTTATTTTTAGTTCTATTATCCTCTTTTTGGTTCAACTCCAACATCGATACAAAAGAAGCAATAGAGACGACTAGCCTTTTGGTTGGATATTTCGAAAACCTACATAGGTTTATATCCCCCATAACTAATTATCATGCTTTTTATCTTTTCTGGTGGTTTGCTTGGAGTATTATGATAGGGCAGTTCGTTGCCAGATTTGTAAATGGTGTGAAAACATGGCAATTACTAGTTGCCTTATTGATACTTCCATCCATACCAATTGCGGTTTGGTTTTCCATTTTATATTACTATCATACCAATGCTATCATAATCTCAGATTTAATGAGCATTTCAATGGTAATTGTAGGGATAATCTTTGTTATAAACTCATTAGACTCTTTAATTCGATTATATACAGAAAATTACAACCTAACACTCAAAAAGCTCGGAGCTAAAAAGTATATTTTAATTAATTTTAGCATTCTGTACGGGCTTGTATTAATGTACCAGATGACACCTTTTAAGATAGAATGGGTA
>JABGVR010000202.1 GCA_018645985.1 Hellea sp.
AAACAGCCATGTAAATCACCTTAATTCAAGCAGTTAACTGTTTCACTGCTAATTAGGGTAGGTCGCATGGTAGACCAAATTAACCACCATCTTTATCGCAAACGTGGCTTCTATTACTTCTCAAGGCGTGTGCCAAAGGCACTGCTAAACATTACTTCTAATTAACCTAAAATGAAACTCGCAGCTTACAATCAAATGACTCATCAAGACTTGTCTAAGATGGTTCTAGGTCAGAGTTGAAATTCTTTCTAAAACTTTAATCAGCAAAATTTAAAAGTAATTTTATCAGTTTGTATTTTAGCTTGCGCCAGCACTAATTCCTTTATTTTTGTAGAAGATGTTCTGGAATTATATCTTACCTGAATTATCTTTTTTCCAGTTTTCTTTATATATTCGTTAACGTCAAGGTTATGAGGTTTGCTACCCCAATCTTCTCCAATTACAAAAATATCAATATTTAGAGCTTTGCAGCCCGAAACGTACTCAAGCTCGTGATACGGACGCACTATATCAACGCAGCTTAATGCCGATAGCATTTCCATACGCTGCTCCAAGGGCACAACTGGGACATTGGGCTTATACATTCGAACTACATTGTCTGAAGCGACTCCAACTGCAAGAGTATCCCCAAGTGTCTTACAGTGATTTAATAGAGCTAGATGACCTACATGTAATAAATCAAAAGTACCAAGCGTATATACCAACATCTGCACTAGTCCTTTTTGCGGTTAAACATTTGGAAGTAATAATTTTTCAAATGGCCGACAAATAGTCTCAATAAGAAGCATATTCCTACAACTCATGCTGAAGGATTAGGCTCGAGGCTGCATGCAAACATTGATGTGCTATTGTGTACTTTGAAATATGCGTTAAGACGCTATCACCTGGGGACAAATCCAAACTGATTTACGATTTTTTCTGATCCCATATTTAACTTATAGTTTAGAGGACTCTTTATGACAATTAAAAAACCTCAAGACCGGCTCCAACCAGCCAGACCCATTCTATCATTTTTAATAGATGCGCCCAACCTTTGCTCACTTGCAGGCTTAGCTTGTACACTGCTTGCTATATATTTTCTTATGATAGGAGTTTATGGGGCAGCAATGATCGGTATGATCTGGGCTGTCGCTTTTGATTGGGCCGATGGGCTTATAGCGCGACGCATGAAAGGGCGAACGAATGTTGAACAACAGTTTGGCGCTCAGCTCGACCTCATAATAGATTTGGTCAGTTACGCTCTTACACCTGCTATTTTTCTTTTAAGCTATGCTAATTTTAATCCATTCTTTTTATTAGTGGCATTCATAATGCTGGTTTTTGGAGCACTTAGGCTTAGTTACTTCAGTACCTTTGGCTTGTCTGGAGATGGAAAATATACTGGGTTAGCAATTGATAATAATAGTATAGTGTTAGTGTTCTTGTTCATGTTTGAAGGACAAGTTGAGCATTTTGATTTTTCAGCTCTTCTCGCGGTTGCCGGCTTTAGTCTCGCAGTGTTAAATGTTTCTCAAATACGAACGCCAAAACTCTCTGGCAATCCCATAAATGTAGCTCTCCTTGCAATATTTACTGTTGGAACAACTATCTTTTATGGCTTAGGTCTGGCCTGACGCCAATCAGAAAAGGCAGGCACAAGATCAAATCTTAGACATAAAAAATTATCTGCATGACGAATAAGTGCCATTAAAGATGCTTTCCTGCGGAGTAGGTATCTTTCAGCTATCTATGGCAACGACTGTGAACTACCTACACTAGACAAGTGGATGAAGATGCTGGAGGAGTAGGCTAAAGAAACATTATTCTAGTTCAGTTAGGAGATACCTGTGGTATGTACCGCATATGAAAACTCAAACAAAAACTCAAAATGGTGGGTGGGTCGGTAGAGCGCAGCGAAAGCAGCAAGCGGGCTATCTGAACAAGATTGCAAAAGCGAACAAGGGCAAGAACCTTTTATCTTCGGTAAAAGCTGACGAGGTTAATAAAAGAAAGCCCGAATCAAAATAAAATAGATTGATATATTTTTGAGTCCCCAGTTTCAGTAAACTGCGAACTACTCTAATTAGCAGTTAACTGTTTCACTAATAATTAGGGTGGTATGAGACATAGAAAATCATCAATAAAAATTTCAATAGGATGTCGTGTTAGTGGACAGTTTAGTCAATTCAATTTTTAGGTTTTTGTTACCTTCTGAAATCTCCATAAAAACAGAAAAATTATTAAAGAATACCGCTTTAGTGCTTGGTTTATTAAGCGCTATAGCAATCATTTTTGATTGGTATCCACTCACTATGTTCTTGTCTTTTCCATTTTGTTTGATTTGGATTTACTGCGCTTGGTTACGCACTGAACCCCAATTAAAATGGGTTAACTTAGTTTTTCTGTTAATTTATTCCTACGGTATTGCGAGTTATTTCCTAGGAATAGAATAC
>JABGVR010000203.1 GCA_018645985.1 Hellea sp.
AAATCAGTAAGTAGCTCATCCCGTGAACGATTCTGCTTTACAGAGTTAACCTTACGCTCATTAACCACAGAATCTTTTTTTGATGATAGCTTTACACTTGCCGCTTGACCTTCTTGTGTTATTTCTTCTTCTGTTTCTGGTGCTAAGAACGCATTCATTGAACTCTCCGACATTTATCTCCCCTTTTACTTCCAGTTGCCGCCAAATTGGGTTGCAACGCTACTACTTTAACACCCACATCTAGTTGATATGCCAGATGACGGCATTAAACTAAATATACTCTAAATGGAAATCCTCGAGTTTTACTCAAAGTGTTTCTTCACTACATATAGTGTCGATTTACTTCCACCCGTCAATACCTAGTATGACAAAAAAGAAAATTTTTAGTTAACAGAGTACAGAATTCAACAAAAAAACTATGAATTTTTTATGACGCCTCCGAAATGAAGTAAAAAATTACTTTCTTAAAGTAAAAATTTAATCACTTTCGCCTTCATACAGAATCAAATCTCATCTAGATGATAGATAAATTAACTTATTAAGAGTTTAATCATAATCCAATGACATACTTTAATTTGGCTTCTCCAATACCCTTTAAATTTAGGTAATTCATCTCCAATATATTCTTTTTTTCGGTGATAGAAAATATGGCCAAGCGGTGGCGTTAATAAACTTTTATCCTGTATATTATCAGCATTTATAAAAGCCAATCCCAATCCAGGAATACTTCTAAAAAATCCCGCAACAGGTTTTTTGCACTGCTCGCATATCCCTCGGTCTAGTGCTGGAGGTCTTCTATATTTGTTAAATTGAACACCATTTTGTTTAAGCACAACGTTCTTGGACTTTATTACGACTACATCGTTGTACGCAGAATTATAAAGTTTTTGGCATATCTCACAGTGACAATAAAACCTTACGAAGGGCGGTTTCTTTAGATAAAATTTCGTCTTGCCACATGGGCATTCACAGCGAATGTTTTTTACTTTCTGCATTGTCAATTCCAATTTTTCTTTACCTTACAGAGCTTATGAGCCTTTTAACAGTGTGAAAAAGGTGATAAGTATAATCGCTAAAGAGTAGTCTGGTAGTAACACTCTTAAGCAAGCTGGATAAAGAATGAAAATAGTCATAGTCACGGATGCTTGGAAACCTCAAATGAACGGCGTTGTTCGGACACTAGAAATGACGATAAACTCCTTAAAGAAATCTGGGCATATTATTGAAGTAATATCTCCTTCTGATGGTTACTGGACTATACCACTTCCGACCTACCCAGATATAAAACTAGCACCCTTCGCCAAGTCTGATATGAAAAAACGGATACTGGCCTTTCAGCCGGATGCTATACACATAGCTACTGAAGGCCCGCTAGGTTTGTCTGCTAGGTCACTTTGTATCAAATGGGGGAAGCCGTTTACAACCAGTTACCACACAAAGTTTCCTGAATATATTAAGGCCAGATTTCCATTTATCCCTATAAGGTTAAGCTATAAATTTATGCGTAACTTTCATAACTCTGGGGGACGCACGATGGTTACCACTGAGTCTATGGTAGATTTTCTAAAGGATAAGGGGTTTAACAATCTTTCTGCTTGGGCACGCGGTGTAGATACATCTCAATTTCACCCAGAAAAAAGGTTTAAGCCTAAGGACGTATATGAAGGCATAGAAAGGCCTATATTTGTGAATGTTGGAAGAGTGGCCGTAGAAAAAAATATAGAGGCCTTTTTGAAAATAGACCTTCCAGGGTCTAAAGTAGTAGTGGGTGATGGACCTCAACTGAACTACCTTAAAGAAAAATATCCAGACGCTTATTTTTTAGGGGCTAAATTTGGTAACGACTTATCGAGGCATTTTGCGGATGCAGATGTTTTTGTTTTTCCATCGAAAACTGATACTTTTGGTTTGGTTATAATTGAAGCAATGGCAACAGGAACGCCCGTAGCTGCATATCCTGTCACGGGGCCGGTAGATATTATTCCAGATAGCAAAGCCGGTAGCATTAATGAGGACATACGAGATGCTTGCCTTGCATGTTTAGAACTTGACCGAAAAGATGCTATTGCTCATGCAGAAAAATATAGCTGGGATGCAGTAAGTAAAGTTTTTTACAATTACTTAACTCCAGATTATAAACCCAAACATCAAAAGCATATGTTTTTGATTAGCTACATTTTAAAACTAATATTATTTCCGTACAATTTATTAAAAAAGTAATTTACAGTATCGAAAAGTTTAATTGCCTACCTTGAAAAGGTATTCTTTAAAATATAAGAAGCCACTATGTTAGAATTAGAATTATTTTTATCCGCATTTGCAGTTCTATTTGTTATTATAGACCCGCCTGGTTGTGCGCCTATTTTCGCAACACTTACAAGAGGTACATCCCGAAAACATCAAGTAGAGATGGCTTTTAAGTCAGTATTTATAGCTGCAATTATATTGTCAGGCTTTGCTTATGCCGGTGAATTTATATTCACAAAACTAGGTATCAGCTTGGACTCCTTGAGAATTGCAGGCGGTATAATGCTATTTATTATTGGCTTGAATATGGTCTTTGAAAAGCGAACGGAAAAAAGAAAAGATAGAGCAGAAGAGGTACTTGAAACTACTAAAGACCCTGAAGATATCTCGGTTTTTCCAATGGGGATCCCCATGATAGCAGGTCCAGGAACAATGGCATCTCTATTAATTTTAATGGGCCGGGCAAACAATTGGCAACAAGAATTAACTATTATGATCGCACTTGCTAGCGTACTTTTAATTAGCTTAATTGCTTTTTTAATCTCAGGGCCGCTAATAAGATTAATGGGGGAAACTTTTACAAATATCCTTACTCGTGTCTTGGGTGTTCTGCTGGCAACCTTAGCTGCACAATTTGTTCTTGACGGAATTAAAGGTGCTCTTTTCTAATTCAAATAACAAAAAGAATAAAAAAAACCGAGGCGCATAACACCTCGGTTAAAATACTAACTAGAATGTAAGAGCCACTCTTAAGGCTTTGGCTCTTCTTCTGCTGGAGCTTCTTCTGCTGGAGCTTC
>JABGVR010000204.1 GCA_018645985.1 Hellea sp.
TAAGAGAGAGTATTATTGATGTTGATACTTTACCGCGTAGAATGACTGCGCAAACTCCTTGTTTCCGCAGTGAAGCAGGAAGTGCTGGAAAAGATACACGTGGAATGATAAGACAACATCAATTTAATAAAGTTGAACTTGTTTCAGTTGTGAAACCCGGAGAAAGTTTAAAAGAGCACAAGAGAATGCTCGGGTGCGCTGAAGAAATATTAAAACGTTTAAATTTACCTTATAGAGTTGTAGAGTTGTGTGCTGGAGACCTTGGTTTTAGTGCTAGGCGAACTTTTGATATTGAGGTTTGGTTACCCAGCCAAAATACTTACAGAGAAATTTCTAGTTGTTCTGATTGCGGTGACTTCCAAGCTAGACGCATGAACGCGCGTTACAAACATGCCGAAAAAGATAATCGTTTTGTATATACTTTAAATGGATCAGGACTTGCAGTTGGTAGAACATTAGTCGCTATTTTAGAAAACTATCAAAATGAGGATGGTTCAATAAGAATACCTGAAGCTTTAATACCATATATGGGCGGTATTGAGGTTATAAGTCATTGAGAATTTTAATTACCAATGATGATGGTGTTCATGCTAAAGGTATATCTGTACTCAAAAAAATCGCGTCAAAGTTGTCGGATGACATATGGATTTGCGCTCCTGAAGCAGAGCAATCAGCATCTTCTAGAAGTGTTTCATTGCACAACCCTGTTAGAATAAAACAATATGGTGAAAAAACTTTCTCAGTTTCTGGTACCCCCACCGACTCGGTCATAATAGCTCTGAGCGAATTGCTAAATAAGCATAAACCTGATTTATTATTATCTGGCGTTAATCGTGGACAAAATCTAGCCGAAGATGTATCTTTTTCAGGAACTATTGCAGCTGCATTACAAGGCATGCAAATGGGTATTCCCTCGATTGCTCTTTCATTGGCTAGAGGTTTCCAGGGAGAAAAAAGCCTTCCTTGGGATACAGCTGAAATGCACGGATCAAAATTAATATTAGACTTATATAAACACGGTTGGTGTTCTCGTTCTATATTATCGATAAACTTTCCTGATGTTCCCGCAAAAAATGTGAAGGGTATTAAAATAACAAAGCAAGGGACTAGAGATTTTCAAATGAGCGGGGTAGAAAAAAGGAGCTACCCCCGTGGAGGTGATTATTATTGGCTTACTTATGGCGCTGGCAGGTCAAATCCACCTGAGGGCACTGATCTACGGGCAATTTATGATGGATACATTTCTATAACCCCTATCCACACTAATTTAACAAATACTTCAGAGATTAAGGTTCTTAAAAAGAAGTTTTTGAACTCTAAATGATTGACCCAGGCCTAATAGACTTAATAATGCGATTAAGGGGATCTGGCATATCAGATAATAACTTACTTGGCGCTATGGAGACAATTTCAAGGAAACACTTTGTACCATCAGATTTGTGGGATCTCGCTTATAATGAGCAATCACTTCCAATAGGCTGTGGGCAAGATATATCTTCTCCTCTGACAATAGCACTTTTAACGCAATCATTAGATCTTGTTTCTGACCACAAAGTTCTAGAAATTGGTTCAGGTAGTGGATATCATACAGCGATATTATCTCAAATGGCAAACCATGTATATTCAATAGAGCGATATAATACTTTGGTCAAAGGCGCTGAAGAAAAATTAGATTTCTTAGGTATTCAAAATTATACTATTATTTATAGTGATGGGGCACACGGCTTAGCAAAAGAGGCTCCATTTGACAGGATAATTTCTACGTGTGCGTTTAGTAATACCCCAGAAAACCTTATTGTACAGCTTGCGCCTGAAGGTAGACTAGTGGCAGTAATAAATAATATTTTAACTATTTTTACTCAAAGCTCTACTGGCTTAGAAACAAAAGTACTTTTTCCATTAAGACTTCCTTTAATTGAAGTGGGAAAATCAAAATTTTTATGAAGGTGTAATATTGTGTTTAAAATTACAACAAAACTAAGTTTATTTTTTTTGTCGAGTTTAGTTTTAACAGGTTGTAATACTGTCAATACAGGATCATCGGTAGTCAAAAATACTGGAAAGGCAGCAATAAGTTCAGGTAAGATTGTTTATAAAACTGGAAAGGCAACTGGAAGAGTTGCTCTTAAAGTAGGTAAAACTTCATCTGCTACATTCAATAAGGCCACTAGTTCTGATATTTTACAAAATGTTACTGGTGCGCCAACTGCAAAAAATATAGATAGGGTTGGTGATAAAGATAGCTTCGGTGAAGTTATTTTAAGCCCTCTGGGTGATATAAATCTAAGAAAACAACGTGTGCCAAAGATTTTATTAACATTGAAAACTCCATATGATGTAGTTCGTAATAGGAGTTGTCGCTCTTTAAGAAATGATATCTTAAAATGGAATGCAGTTTTGGGTCCTGATTTTGATGCAGAAAAAAATGATGATAGCAAAACACGTGAAACTTCCTTGGATGTAGCAGAGGCGGGTGTGGGAACACTAATACCTTTCCGCGGTTTAGTTAGGGCA
>JABGVR010000205.1 GCA_018645985.1 Hellea sp.
ACTAACAAGGGTTTGGACACATTACGAGTGTGTAAAAACAAAAGACTCTTTGGCAGAGAATAAAGCAAGAGTAAAAGTTTATTTAAGAGATTCTAAAACTCATCAAATCGTTACTAGTGCCGTATTAGATAAATCATAGGAAACAAGATTTTGACAATCAAATTTGACGCTACTGATAAAAACATTGAAATAGCTGCAAAAGTTGCTCATGTCAGGCATTGCGCTAACTTCATCAAAGAAAATGAGATATTTGTCTTTGATTTAGAGGGTAGACTTCTCCCAAGCAAATCGACAGCTAATTTATGTCTTGGAATTTTGGCTCGTATTCAACCAGCACTTATGATACCCCGAGAACGTTTTCAATGCGGTCTCGAACCTTTTCCGGTAACCGTACCATATCTAGACTGTTTCAATACTGGAATAGATTTTGGGGGAATGGGTAAAGTAACGGTAGAACTGTTAGTTCGTAAGGCCAGTTGATATTTTTTAATTGGATGTTTAGTTTTTATCCCAGTTTGGAAATTTCCTATCTAAATACCTAAGCCACCCTGGCCATTCTCGTTCACCCAACACTCGTTCTGGGTTGGTAAAATATGAGAGCGATTTGTCCACTGAGGGACCTTTTGGAAGTAAAGGGTTTTTTACGGAACTGAGGATATCAATTTGTTCTTGGCAAGCTTTGTTGAAGTAGAAAGCTCTGTGAAATGCCTCTGCAACGCTGCGGCCTACTGATATCATCCCATGGTGTCTCATTGCTAAAATAGGTTTGTCACCCATTACCTGAACCATGTCTGAAAGTTGTTCTGTGTTTGGGTTCACACCATCATACTCATACCATGCTATTTGCCCATTAAATCTCATCGCATTCTGCGTCAGTCCAATCAAGCCTGCAGGGTTTAATGATACGACCGTGCTCGCGTGACTATGTAGATGAATAACACAATTGGCATCTGAACGAGCTCTATGCACAACCGCATGAAATGCAAATCCATTTGGATTTGTAATGTCACTAAGCCCTTCTAGTCTAGACCCTGGGTCACAAACCTCTCCAGAAATTGAGCATAAAACAAGAGATTCAGGTGTTACCTCATCAAAAAACAACCCAAATCTATTAATATAAATCTGGTCATCTCCCTGTGTAGAACGTGCTGTTATATGCGTGAATATCGTATCTGTAAGGTTTTGGTCTGCAATTAATCTGTAGGCTGCAGTCAAATCCCGTTTTATAGAGTCTTCTGGGCTGTTTCTGTGTTTATTTTTCATAATATCTCTTTAAAAAAGTGCTGAATTCATCGGGATTTAATTATGTTTAATATCAAATATTGTTTTAATATCATCATACTTTTCTAGGTAAGTTAAATTGTTGTATAAACAAACTGTTTGCTCTCTATCTAAACTTCGCACTGCTAAAGAGAAAAATTTTTCTTTGAGTTCATCTGGAGAGTAGGGGCTTCTCCAGTCACCTTTATTTGTAGCTACCTCATGACTCAGGACTTTACCAATTTTCAAGGTGATTGAAACTTTTGCAGGCCTGAAATCTGGTAAAGACGCTGTCATCAAATGGTTTTCAGTAATGTGAACTTTTTTAGCTACCTTCAATACGTCAGAATCTGACAATGCAGTTCCTGAAAAACTCTCTACTTTGGAAGTTTTGTTAATAAGTGTGGTCGCGACAGCGAAAGGGATAGAAAACTTTGCCGCTAACATATTTTTAGGCGCTGGGTCGTTTAACTCAGCTGCTAAATTATAACTTTCAACATCTATTGACTCAATATTATCTGTATCATGCAGTTCTGGGTGTCGTTCCATTAATGTGCACAAGGCATCTAGGGTGGCATGGTTAAAGCGACAACAGGCATGTAATTTAAAATAATTACGCATAACTTCAAAGTTTTGTCCAAGATGGTCTAGAATAACTTCATCATTAAGTTCGTCAGAAATTATGCTTCCAAAAACAGATTGTATTCCATCATTTTCACCCGTAAAATTTGCAGAAATTAAATCTATTGCTAAAAAGGCCATCTGATTAGACAAACCAGCATAAATATTTCTGACAGTTCCACCCTCTAGCATCGTCTTTCGACTTGTAGCTGTAGTTAGGCTAGATGAAATATTTAGTAGCTCTTTAGTTTGAGTGATATTTAAGCCTAAAAGCTTTCCTATCGCTACTGAAGCGCCAATGACGCCCCAAGTCCCATGAGGGTGCATAGAATGTTTTAATTTTGAACCAGCTCCAATTCTCGCAGCAATATCGTACCCTACAATGAAAGCAGTAAGAAATTCTTGCCCTGATACCTTCCTACCCAGCCAATTAGATTGGACCATAGAGAGAATTGCTGGTAATACGTGAATTCCCGGATGCCCCTTTGCAAATTGATGCCCTTCATCCATCTCGAGAACTGTGCCGGCAGTGCCATATAGCAGAGCTGCCTGTGACTTCTCTGCCCATTGCTCAGTGCCAATTATTTTTACATAGTCAGCACCGGGTATTTTTTGAGACCGCAAGTTAATCAGCGCTATAGCATCCTTTTCTGCAACACCGCCTAAGATTGCTCCTACACAATCAATAATTATTAACTTTGCACGTTCGACCACATCTTGATGCAGGTCTTCAAATTGCATATTCACACTAAAATTTGATAAAGCGTCGTTCCTATTGGTCATTCAATAATAAGTACTTTAATTTGTCGTTTTGTCAAAAAATTGGTTTTATTTTTAGCAACTAAAATTTTTTGAACAAACACGCTCGAATCAATCAATCAAAATAACAATTGATTTGAGAGCTTTTATAGGGAAGACTGATTTCTATAGTCTGTTAATGATTTATTATCCTCGTTTTTGGAGTATTAAAAAATCGTTACTTTAAAGAAGTTAGATTATCTCTTAGAGAGAGCTTTATATTATAGTTCTGGCCTTTTGCTGATTACTATAGCCTGCTCTGTGTTCATTTCAGTTACCTTAAGATATGTTTTTAATGAGCCGCCTCTGTGGGCTGATGAGGCTCCAAGAGCTTTTTTCTTGTGGATGACTTATCTTGGAATTGCAGTAGCAACAAAACAAGGTAAAAACATACGTGTAACACATTTTATAGACAAGATTTCTGCCAAGCCAAGAGTATTTCTTGAGACGTTTATGCATTGTCTTGTTTTGATTATGCTTGGAGCTCTTGTTTGGTATAATATTCCAATTTTAAATCTTCAGTCAGGAGGCTCTATGCTGTCTACAGGATGGAGCTTTCTTTGGTTGTACTCTCCAGTTACGGTTGGAAGTTCTCTAATGTTATTTTATCAAACAAGGTTAATGGTCAACACAATACTTGTTTATAAATTATCAGTCGCCGAGGAGTCTTAATATGCTTCTTGTTTCCATGATAGCCATATTATTTATCTTTTCTTTGCTGGGCATGGAAATCGCTTGGGCTATTGGATTAGCGGCGTTTGGATATCTTACCTTGGCGCAATTTACAGAAAACTTTACGCCAATGGTTCTTTTTGCACAGCAAATGACTTCTGGAGTGAATTCTTTTGTTTTATTAGCAATACCGTTATTCATTTTTGCTGGTGAGCTAATGAATGTGACAGGCGTAACGCGCAGAATTGTTGGCTTTGCTTCTACGCTTGTTGGGCACCTTAATGGCGGATTAGCCAATGTTGGGGTTACAGCAAATTTTATTATGTCGGGATGTTCAGGCTCCGCACTTGCTGATGCTGCTGCAACTGGGACTGTATTACTTCCAGAGATGAAAAAACGCGGTTTTAAACCTGCGTTTTCTAGCGCCGTAATTGCGTCTGCGGCTACTGTAGGTCCTATAGTTCCTCCTTCTATTTCCTTTGTTCTTTTAGGTGCAATTGTTAACGTTTCAGTGGGACAGCTTTTTTTAGGAGGAGTGGTTCCTGGAATATTAATGTTTATTGCTATGTTTGCTATTACTTGGTGGATATGCAAAAGCCGAAATTATCCCGTTGAAAAAAGAGCTACAAATAACGAAAAGGCTATATCCTTTAAAGAAGGAATTCCTGCTCTTATCGCTCCAGGAATTATTGTTGGGGCTATAATTTTTGGAGTGGCGACTCCAACAGAATCTGCGGCCGTAGCAGCATTTTATGTTCTGTTTCTTGGAGTTTTTCTTTATCGAAACCTTGGCTTCAAACAAATATTGGAAGCTGCTTCGCATGCTGCTGTATCTACCTCAGTTATTATGCTAACCGTCGCTACGTCTAAAATTTTTGCTTGGTTAGCAGTGAAAGAAAACCTTGGTGTAATCCTAACAGACGCAATGTTATCAATTAGTAACGAGGTATGGGTTCTTCTTCTCATGATAAATGTCTTGCTGTTAGTGCTTGGTATGATCATGGAAATTTTGCCGATAATGTTGATTATAGCACCAGTTCTATTTCCACTGTTATCAGATTTAGGAGTAGATGAGGTTCATTTTGGTGTTGTTATGGTTCTTAACTTAATGATTGGGATGATTACACCACCCATTGGACTCAATCTCTTTATAATCTCTCAAATTGGCGGAGTCGGTGTAATAGAGATCTTTAAGGAGGCTGTGCCTTACTTCTTTATTCTCGTTTTTGTTCTGCTGGTGATCACCTATATTCCAAGTATTACACTATTCCTTCCAGATCTAGTGTTTGACCGATAGTAGAAATTTTAAACAGTCCGTTTGAAATCATAAGTAGGAGTAACAATAAACAGGAGAAAAAAAATGGAAAGACGTAATTTTAACAATGGCCTTGGCGCTGTTGGGCTAGCCAGTTTACTAACTAGTGTAGCTGGACCTGCATTAGCTGCTAAAATGCTTATTTATGGAAACGCTGGTAACATTGATAGTGCATCAAATAAATTTGCAGCAAAATGGCTTGATTTAGTTAAAAAACGCACCAACGGCGAATTGAATTTTGACATCAAAGCGGGAACTATTGGTGGTGGTAAAGATGTTCTTGATGGAACAGCTCTCGGCACAGTTCATATCTACAACGGTGCCTATACGGGTCTGAGAGAATTTGATGTATTCTATGCACCTTATTTTGCAAGAGATTCAGATCATGCTCGTAAAATAGCAAATGGTCTCCTCTATGATAAATTGAATGCGGCCGTTCAGAAAAGGTATTCAGGGCTTCGTTATTTGAGTGTTGCCCGAGCTGGCCCTTGGAAACTTTTTACTAAAGAAAAGCTTAGTTCATTTGATGACCTTAAGGGCATGAAAATCCGTGCTCCTGAAATCGAGGGTGTTATTGCTGGCCTCAAGCAGGTCGGAGCAAAGCCAACTGTTATTCCATTTAACGAGCTTTATGGCGCCCTTCAACAGGGCGTTGTTGATGGTATGGCAACCTTAGGAAATTTGATGATTAGTCAAAAATTCTATGAGGTTACAAATTATTGTTATCAAAATGACTGGGGCATTGGTTTGGATAAACAGATGATTAATGTAAACGCATGGGATGGAATGTCTAAGGAGCAACAGTCCATTCTAGTTGATACATTTAATGAGCTAGAGCCGCAAGACTTCTTCAGAGCAACAGCAGATGCAGAGTCAACGAATTTTGCAAAATGGCGCGAAATAAATGGTGCAGATAGCACTCCTATGCTTGATGCGTCTGCAGCTCAAAGGACCTTGAAGCCTGCGATTAAAGATCTTACGGATGATATTTTTGGAGCGGGGACTTACGATAAAATACAATCGGCTTAATTGCTCAGTTAACCCACTGCCAGTATTGGTGGTGGGTTAACTTTATCTCATTAAAAATTCTGCTGCCTTTATTCCAATCATCATAGAAGGAGCTGCAGTGTTTCCAGACGTAATTGAAGGAAAAACAGAAGCGTCGGCAATACGCAGTCCCTCGACT
>JABGVR010000206.1 GCA_018645985.1 Hellea sp.
AGATAGATTAAGCCAATCTCAATAAAGTAAAATGATGCACCCCATATAAAAGCAAGGCTTATAAGCAGGGACCAAGAACGTGACGACAAGTTTGATTATCTTTCCAACATCAAAGCAAAATCAGATGCTTTATTTTCACAATGACCTAGCGCAACGGTTCCAACGCAAAGTTTAAAAAATGGTAAAAGTTCTATTTTCGGGTGTACTCATTTAATCTAACAAACACATTTAAGGCTTCTTCACTGGTGATATTTAAAAAATTGCCGGAGTTAAAATCCTCTTTGGACCACTCCATATTCTCAAATGGAGCCAATTTCATTGACCACGACAAGAAGAGACGTTCATCAATTTTTTCTTCACAAAGCGTTATAACATTCTCATGCCTGTTGTCTTTGCTAATTTTTGAATACAGTGTGTCTATAAAATCTGCGGGTCCCTCTAGAAGTTGAAGGAAAGAGTTACTTCCAGATAATAAGCACCCAGTTACACCTTCTTCTGGATTGTTCTTTTGTGAGTAAGCGATAATATCTCTCAAAGTGGTGTCAGAGGCATCAGTCTTTTTGGAAACATAAACAACTCGCTTTAATTGTGATTGCATGCTCATTACCCTCCGTTTTCTATAAGCGCAAAGAAAAGGTAAGTGCCATAAATGATAATAACCCTCACACGCTGCTCGTTTTGAGGGTTTTTATCTCCTAAATATCAGCAGCCTAATCAAACGCCATAATCCTCGAAATAGGATTGCTCGTACAAATGGATTTTGCAATAGGCGTTGAATTTGAAAACATAATGTTGGGAAGAAACGCGCAGCAAACATTACAGGTGCAATGGCGAGTATAGGTTATGATGATAAAATAAGTGGTTAGTGTGGTTGGTTATTTTTTGCAATAGATAGCTTGTGTGTGGTGATTTAAGGGGCGCAAACATCCAAATATTATTCAAAGGTCGGTGAAATGATTTTTCATGTGCTTTTCTATGGTGATTTCACAAACTGCTGCTGACAGCGTGGCTGCTTTGGAAGAGTTAGAATAAACTTCAGGATTATTTCCTATGACGTCGTTTGCCCTTTTTTGAGCTTTTACAATTATGTCTGTTTGCAATGCCTCACGATTCAAAATTCCATATGCTGAAGTAAGGACGAGTGCCGCATCATTTTTTCCCTTAGAGTATTGTCCGCCTTCATCCCAAATACCCTCCTTAATTGGGTCACCTATCACCCTTAAAAATTCATGAATGCTATTCATTGGAATGCCAAGCTCTTGCCAACATTCAATAAGAAACTCTATTCGTTTTTTCTTCTTCCACAAAGCTCCCTCAAAGACCATATCTATCGACATAGCTGACATATAAATAACAAAACCCTTTACATATGGGTCATTTATGGCGGCAGTCAGCAACTTGTTTTTTTTGTTAGTTGGACAAGCAGCTATTCCCTTTAGTAAAGTTTTTTTGATAGCCCTACCGATTTTAGCGCCTTGTTTTTTGTGTTCAGAAAAAATCAAAATAAACCAACCATTTCCCGAAAACTGGTTCTGATTGCAATTACGCTATCAGGAAATTAAGACGTTGGAAAGAGATGCAAAAATCTTCAGGTAAAGGAATAAACCTATATATCCTTATCGTTATCAGTGCAGAGCAAGTGACCAGCTAAGTGATATATGAGTTTCTACTGAATACGGGGTAAGTGGGTGTGTAGGTGATATTCATCTAAACCCTGAATAACACTTATCTGTATCACCTAGACTGCATTAGCAATCTTTATAAGGAATGTATCTATCTTATCATATACACCTTCATTCCATTACCCGAAGATTTCTAGTGGGTAGACAAAACGGTAAACAAATATGTGCCTGTTGACATGAACAAGCACATGAAAGAATCTAGGCTATTGCTTGTACAGCACTACAAGTGGTGCATCTAGGTGGCTAGTAGCCCTCATATTAGATACAGGCATGAGGCTGTCTGAAGCTGCTGGTCTTCATGTTGATGACATCTAGCTAGATGGTGAGATACCTCACATAGACCTGAAGCCTCACGCATGGAGAGGCCTAAAGACAAGAGGCAGTCAGAGACAGATACCACTAGTTGGAGCCTCTCTTTGGGC
>JABGVR010000207.1 GCA_018645985.1 Hellea sp.
AACATAGTAGGGCATACTGAGCAATTGGTTATTGCTACAATCAGAATTAGATTCTATTGAAACAACAAATAAAACTTAGTCATAATAAGAAATAGGCGTTTTAAGGAAAAATTTATAATGTATGAAGTGATATTATATGCAGCTGTAGCAACAATAGTCTGCATTGTATTATATTCTGTTTTAGGAAAGTCTGCTGGACAAGACCCCTCCGAAAAACTGAATATTAAAACCACGCCTAGATCAAAAAAGAACAACAAACATAACCCCCCAAACACTAAAACTACTCTAGCGAAAGAAGTTAGCGGCGGTTTAAATAAAATAGAATCAATTGATGCATCTTTTACAACCTCTGATTTTATTGACGGTGCAAAAGCAGCTTATTCTATGATATTAGAAGCTTTTGCAGAAGGAGATAAAGAAACCTTAAAGACACTCCTTACAAGTAAGGTATATAAGGTTTATACTAATGAAATAAAAAAACGAGAAGAAGGTAAGCTTAAACAGGTAACTGATCTAGTGAGGTTATTAGAGGCTACTGTGAAATCTATAAAAGTAAATGGAAAGACAGCAACTATTGAAGTTGTTTATAAGGCCGAATTATCATCAGCTCTGTTTGACGGTGACAATAACTTAATACAAGGAGATCCTGATTTATTAGCATTAATCTCCGAAACATGGTCATATAAAAAAGACCTTACCTCAACTAAACTTAATTGGCTCTTATCCGATGTATACCCAAACGAAGGAGATATACTGGCAGCCGACCCAACACCTGACACAAAAAAGTAATGAAACTATATGCGCTAAGTGTAATTATTATTACATTGCTTTTTTTAACCGCTTCATGTCAATCAACAAGAAGCTTAAACAACACAAACTTACCAGTGCTTACAGAACAAGCGCATAAGGGCCCCTCGAAAGATGTGTCCCCTCTAGGCGTCCCCACAGGGGACACAAATAAAGATGCAACATATGTTTCAGAATGGGGTTTTTCCGAAAGCCCATATTGGGCAACATACAACTTTTTACCTTCGCTTATTGCATTTAAAGAAAGCTGCAAGCAGTTTTCTGTGAAAAATGAAAATACATTTATACACCCTAGAAAAAAAGAACTAGGTACCTACAGTGATTGGATACGGACTTGTCAAAAACTTAAAAAAATAAAAAAAAGCAATGAAGAAGCTAAAAGCTTCTTTGAAACGGAGTTTAAATTTATTCAACACACCCAATTTAAAAATAACGGTACTCTGACTGGATATTATGAGCCAATTATAGATGTTAGAAAAATAAAGAATAATATTTATTCCGAACCAATTTTAAAGCTTCCTATAAATGAAGAATATCAAAAATTAACGCGGTCTAAAATTAAACAGATAAACTCAGACATCATAGCCTTTGGCAAACCAATAGATGTTTTTTTCATGCAGATACAAGGGTCTGGAAAAATAAAATTTGCTAATGGGGAAATGAAAAGAGCTGCATATTCAGGAAACAACGATAAGCCATACGTATCTATAGTCCAAATATTAATTAATGAAGGTGAGTTATTAGCGACTGACGCAAGTAAGCAGTCAATAGAATTATGGATGCGAAGGGCGGGCCGGGAACAAACAAAAAAACTAATAAATAAAAACCCTAGATATATTTTTTTTAAAGAAGAAGGTATTGAAAACCAAAAAGGCCCTATAGGAGCAATGCACGTAGCTCTCACCGATATGGTATCTCTAGCGGCTGACCCAAATCACAATCCATATGGGCTATTGGTATGGCTAGAAACAAAGGTCCCGAAAAAACCTGGTGATTATATAGGGCAAAAAGTTGGACTACTAGCCTCTATTCAAGATACAGGTAGCGCTATAAAAGGACCTTTTAGGGGTGATTTATATTTTGGATCTGGGGTTGTAGCGGGTTTAAGGGCTGGCGTTATGAAACATAAGGCGGAATGGAGGCTTCTGGTCCCTAAAAATACCTATTTTTCAGCGGAGCCGAAAGGTGACAGATAAAAACGAAAAGCCTAGAACACTCTCCGTCGAGGAAAAAAGCATTTGGAAAAAAGTAGCAAGAACAATAGCCCCTAGGAAATCTAACAAAGGGAACGGTTCATCAAGGCCTTTATTTAGCATTATAGAATTTGAAAACATGATGAGGCTCCCTATAGATAGAAAGGAGCTAAAAGAAAAAAATAAATTAAAAATTGAGATAAACCAAGATAAAAAAACTAGACGTGGCCGTGTTCAAATTGAAGCTCAAATTGATTTACATGACATGACGCAATTACAAGCCAAATATAAATTATACCAGGTGATTAAAGGCGCCATAAAAAACAATAAAAAATGTATCTTAATAATAACAGGTAAAGGCGCAAGAGGGGAAGGAGTACTTAGGGGAAGTTTTGTAGAGTGGGTTAATGATCCTGAAGTTCGCGATTTAATCGCAACATATGCCCCAGCTCACAAAAAACATGGTGGTATTGGAGCTTGGTATATTTTTTTAAAAGATTAGACGACTTACAAGATAAATTTTGATAAATCCGCATTTTTAGCCAATTTACCAACATGTTTCTCGACATATGATTTATTAACGATCACCTCTTCCCCGCTTTTATCAGTGGCCTTAAAGCTTATATCATCAAGCAATCGCTCCATTACAGTGTGCAAACGACGAGCCCCTATATTTTCTATACTTGAATTAACCTCTGCAGAAATTTTAGCAATTTGCTCGATACCGTTTTTAGTAAACGAAAGCGTAACCCCTTCTGTTTCCATTAGGGCCTGATATTGTTTTATCAAACTCGCTTCCGGCTCTGTTAATATTCTTACAAAGTCTTCTTCAGTTAAGGCTCTTAGTTCCACTCTAATAGGCAACCTCCCTTGGAGCTCTGGTAATAAATCAGCCGGTTTTGCAATATGAAATGCACCGCTTGCAATAAATAAAATATGATCTGTTTTTATGGGACCGTACTTTGTTGAAACTGTTGTTCCTTCAATTAACGGAAGTAAATCTCTTTGAACCCCCTCTCTCGAAACATCCCCACCTCTTGCATTTGACCGCGTTGTGATCTTGTCAATTTCATCTAAAAACACTATACCATCTTGCTCTGTTAAATCTACTGCTTCGCGCTTTATTGAATCTTCATCTATAAGCTTATCTGCCTCCTCAGAAACTAAAGGGCCGTGGGCATCACCTATTTTCATTTTTACAGACTTAGTACGTTTTGCCTTACCTAATAAAGATGATAAATCCATCATCCCCATAGACGCGCCCGGTTGACCCGGTATATCAAACCCCTGAAACGGTGATGAGTTATCTGTTAGTTCAAGCTCTACCTCTGTTTCATTTAGTTCGCCTTTTAAAAGTTTTTGACGGAACTTATCGCGTGTCGCTTCTCTGCCACCCTCACCAACAAGAGCATCGATAATTCGTTTCTCCGCCGCAAGCTCTGCTTGGGCCCTAACAAGTTCACGCTTTGAGTCACGAAGAAGGCTGATTGCGGCTTCAACAAGATCCCTTATTATTTGCTCAACATCCCGGCCCACATAACCCACCTCAGTAAATTTTGTTGCCTCAACTTTTATAAAGGGTGCTTGAGCTAGTTTTGCAAGCCGTCTAGAAATTTCTGTTTTTCCAACCCCAGTTGGCCCAATCATTAAAATATTCTTGGGGGTTACTTCGTGTTTTAAATCATCAGAGACACGACGTCTTCTCCATCTATTACGAAGTGCAATTGCAACAGCTCTTTTTGCATCAGATTGTGCAACTATATGCCTATCAAGTTCTGAGACTATTTCGCGTGGTGTAAAATCTGTCATAATGTATAGATGGTATTTAAATTTAAAGGTTCAAGACGTAATTGTGAATTCAAAATATTGACAATTATTTATTATGTAAAACACGTTGAGGAAACGGCATTTCAATTTTTGATTTATCAAGAGCCTCTTTAATTTCTATTCTAAGGTCTGATGTACGTTTCATCCATTGGTCTGCAGGCACCCAGCAGCGACATGACACCATAATAGCACTATCACCAAAGCTAGCAATATAACATTCTGGTTTAAGATCCCCGCCCTTTACGCCGGGTGCCGCCTCAAGAACATTAAGTAATATTTCTTGTGTTTTTTTTAAGTCGCTTTCATAACCCACCCCTATGGTTTCTCTAAATTGCCGTTCACTATGCCGCGTGTAATTTTGAAGCCGGTTACTCCAAACCTCACTGTTAGGAACATATATATATATACCCTCTATGTTTTTTAGAGTAGTTGCGAAGAGACCAATTTCTTCTACACTACCACTATAACCATCTGTATAAACAAAATCACCTACTTGTAGGGGCCTAAGAAACAATAACATAACACCTGAAGCTATATTTGACAGTGTGTCCTTTAGGGCTAACCCCACAGCCAACCCCATAGCCCCAAAGACTGCTAATAAACTAGTTGCTGGGATACCAAGTTTTGTTAAAAAGGCGTATATGGACATACCCATAATTGCATAAAAAACACCGGACGCAACTACTGGCCTAAGGGTTTCATCAAAACTTTTGGGCCCAAAACTTGGGCTTCGTAGTCGTTTCCGTATTACTCTAGCTAAAAGCCACCCAATAATAAGTATGAATAAAGCAGCGGTGAGATTTATTAAAATTTCAAATATAAAAGGTGCGCTTTCGCTTATTTTTGACAATATTGAACTAATTTTTTCCATAGCTAACTTCTCCTTTTAGAATAACTCGATAGCGCAATTAATAACCGTCCCATTATTGCTTCCTGCGGCGCTCCTGCTGTCTTTAAATTTTGTTCTACAATAAGGCTTTGAGATAAAGCTTTGTGTAGAGTGGAAAGAGGCCAAATTTTTAAATGATTAAGGAAGGTTGATTTATGCATATAAAAAATAGGAGGCCTGAGGGCGCTTATGGCACTTTCGGGGCTTTCCCCATTATTGATATGTGTTTTTGCTTGGATAAGCCTTACTAGGTAATTTTGAAGCCCTCTCAAGATTACGGCACTATTTAACTTTCCTTTTATTCCGCGGTAAAAAAAACTGTCTGCCTCTAATAGATTTCCGCTCATAGTATTCATTATAACATCAGGAATCGTAATATCTTGCCCCCCTGCAGCAACTTTTTTAATATCTTCAATCGTAATGTTCCTGCCCTTTTTTTCTCCGTAGCCCATATAAACCGCCATTTTTTCGACTTCAGAGTTTATTAAGGCGAGATCTCCTTCAATTAGCGGCGCCCAATATTGAAGAGCATTTTTTTCTATATTTATAGAAAGATCGTCAAAGCGTGACTTAATTAGCGATACAACATCACTAGTTGATAAGTTGTAACATGCTATTGACCCAAAACGAGCTGATGCCTCGAATGTCTTTCTTATTACGGATCTTTTCGTAAGTTCACCTGCCTCGACTATAAGCCGAGCCTCTGCCATTTTAGGGTTGCTGTCATATTTTTTTATTATTTTAGAAATAGCGACCCCACTACGTTCATGGTCTAGCCGCAGCCTTATCACCCTTGTGCCCCCAAACATAGATAAGGCAGATATCTCATCATCCAATTTTCCGGGATCTATTATAAGATCATCAGATGTTAACACAGTAGGGCCAAATATATCATCTACATTCAAAGAATATGCTTTAGCTAAAACCTTACCCCGTTCTTTAACCAAACCCCGGTCAGGGCCATAAAGCAATATACCAATAATATCATGATGAGGTGAACTTAAAAATGAGGTTACCCTATTACCAGTAATGTTCACTTAGTTTCTTCAGAGTAGAATGCCGCAAGCTTAAAAAGAATTCTGTCTGCAACATCTTTTGCTATAACTTGTTCCGCATTATTGCTTGCTGCAATAAGCCCGTAGGGGTCAATAGGGGCTGCAAATGTAGAGGAGCTCTTTACTGAGCCTTTGTTTAATAGACTGCCACTTTTTTTGTTTCTTATCTCATAGCTTACAATTAAAGTGGTGTCATAACGGGAAGCAACATCATCAGAAGAAGTGCCGTAGCCAGATCTACTTATTCGTGGAGTAAGTATCAGGACATCTTTTCCTGGGTTTGTTCCGACCCTGTCTTTTATTCTTTGTATTAGATAAAAACCAACTTCTTTATTACCAACACCCTCAATTTTATTTAACTTCACCGATATATTTTCAAACAAACTTGAATTGTTTGTAGTTGTCGGACTGTGCATTGGTGAAAAGCCACAGGCAGAGATAAAAAACAGCATCAACAAAAGTAAAAAATGAAGCTTCATGATGCTACTATATTGATTATTCGATTTGGCACAATAATGATTTTTTTTATCACCAAACCATCAATTGCTCTCATAATTACTTCATCAGACAATACCATCTCTTCTATATCGCAATTTGGAGTATTTAATGGTATAGAAATTTGACTTCTTCTTTTTCCATTTATTTGTATTGGCATAACACTACACTCTTCTACCAGTAGTTCTTTGTCATATTTTGGCCAAGGGGCGCTATAGCACAATCCCGCACCCCCTATATAGTCCCAGCACTCTTCTGCTAAATGAGGCATAAATGGAGCAAGAGTACGGATTAATATACCTAAAGACTCAGCTCTTGCTTTATCGTTTGTATTATATTTCTTTAGCTCGTTTGTTAATTCATATATTTGTGCAACAGACGTATTGAATCTGAAACCCTCGATTCCTGCTGTTATTTTTTCGAGGGCCTTGTGAGTAAACTTTCTAAGCTCCAATGCCTTACCAGAAACCTCTATATCAACGGGCAGCGGGCCAATATTTTTTGAACTTTCCACAATTGACCATATCTTTTTAGAAAAACGCCATGCTCCGATTACCCCAGACTCAGTCCACTCTACATCGCGCTCAGGTGGCGAGTCAGACAAAACGAACCAGCGTGCAACATCTGCTCCATATGCCTCTATTATATCTTCAGGGTCCACAACGTTTTTTTTAGATTTTGACATTTTAATAACATCACCCTTAATAACTGGTTTTCCATTATTAATGTTAATATATTTTCCGTCTTTCTCGCTTACGCAAGAGGGCAATATAAAGTTACCACCATCATCTGAAAACGTAGCATGTGTCACCATACCTTGTGTAAAAAGCCCTGTAAAAGGCTCTCCTTTTGGAAGGTTAATTAGGCCGCAATCCCGTAGAGCTTTTGTAAAAAACCTTGCGTATAGTAAGTGCAAAACTGCGTGCTCTACACCCCCTATATATTGATCTACGGGAAGCCAGTTGCTAGCCTTTTCTTTATCAATAGGCGTGCTTGGGTCGTTGCCTCCAGCGAAACGCGCAAAATACCAAGAGCTGTCAGCAAATGTATCAAGTGTATCTGTCTCTCGCTCTGCTTTACCACCACACACAGAACATAGAATAGGTTCCTTTTCTGAACCTCTTTTAAAGGTAGGGTGCCTGTCTAACGGGTTTCCTGGGATATTTAAGTTTATATTTTCATAAGGCAACAAAACAGGAAGGTCAGTCTCTTTAACAGGTTGTGGCCCACAAGTTGGGCACTTTATAACGGGTATAGGGCACCCCCAATAGCGCTGCCGACTTACACCCCAGTCCCTAAGTCTATAATTCACTGTGCCTTTACCTAGGCCCATTTCCTCTATTCTTTTAATTGCAGTTGTAATGCCGTCTATTTTATTTAAACCATTTAAAAACCCTGAGTTATACAGAACTCCTTCGCCAGTATAAGCCTTCTTATTTATTTTAAACGTTGACTTAATCTCACCCTCAGGCAGAACTACCGGAAGGATATTGAGGTTATATTTTAAAGCAAAGTCTAAATCCCTCTGGTCATGTGCAGGGCATCCAAATATTGCGCCAGTACCATATTCCATTAAAACAAAATTTGCTATGTAAACAGGTATTGAAATTGATTTGTCAAATGGATGACTTACGAAAAGATCAGTTTTATAACCAAGCTTTTCTGCGCTAGCTATAGCTTCTTCCGTTGTACCTATTTTGTTACATTTTTTTCTAAAACTTTCTATCTTGGTGTTATTTTCTTGTAATTTTAAAACAACTGGGTGGTCGGGAGATAGGGCTATAAAGCTTGCGCCAAAAAGCGTATCTGGTCGCGTAGTAAACACTTCTATAGAGGAAATGTTATTAAGCTTAGTTTGACCCTCAAGCTTAAACTTCATTTGAAGCCCTTTACTTTTACCTATCCAGTTGGCCTGCATGGTACGTACTTTCTCTGGCCATCTATCTAAGCTTTTTATTCCATCAAGAAGCTCTTCTGCATAATGAGTTATTTTAAAAAACCATTGGTCCATATCACGTTGCTCAACTATAGCACCGCTGCGCCAACCCTTTCCATCAATTACCTGTTCATTAGCTAAAACTGTGTTATCAACAGGATCCCAATTCACTTTTGCAGTTTTACGATAGACAAGCCCTTTTTCCCAAAACTTCAGAAAAATAAGCTGTTGTTGCTTGTAATAACACTCATCAGAAGTAGCAAATTCTCTGTTCCAATCTAGGGAGAATCCAAGTCGCTGCATTGGAGCCTTCATTGCTTTTATGTTGTTGTAAGTCCAATCTTTTGGGTGGCCTCCTGATTCTTTAGCTGCATTTTCTGCTGGCATACCAAAAGAGTCCCATCCCATGGGGTGCAAAACCTCAAATCCTTGTGCCTTTTTATAACGGGCAACAACATCTCCCATTGCATAATTACGAACATGCCCCATGTGAATTTTACCTGATGGATATGGAAACATTTCAAGGGCATAGTACTTAGGTTTATTACTTGAGTTATCAGCGCTATATATGTTTTGGCTATCCCATACGGATTGCCAACGGGGCTCAACTTCAGCGGCATTATACCTAACTTTAATGTCATCAACCATAAAAACTCAATCAAGCTTTATTTGTATATATTTCTTAAAAAGAGCCTTAGATACAACTCAACAATGTTTATTGGGCATCCACTGTAGCAATATATAATTCTCTTGCACGTGTTAATATTGCGTTTTCAATTTGTCTTGCGGTATCGGCATCTATAGATGCGTCCTGCCAACTTCCTGAAATACGCTTTTGTTTAAAAATTGAAGCCTTTAAAGCATCTGCCCGCAGATTGGTGTCGAGAATATAAACGTTCGCTTTAAACCGTTCATTTGGCGCTTCTGCACTTGCGTACCAGTCGGTAACTATAACCCCTCCGAATGGGTCAACTTGGGCAAGAGGCATAAAGTTTAAAGTTTCTAAGGACGCTCTCCACAAATAAGAGTTAACCCCCATGTTTGGTGCATTTGCAGTGGCGGCCTTACGAGCAGCGGCTTGTTTTTTTGAGCTACTTTTGCCAGAACCTAATGACCCGCACCCAACTAAAAAAATAGCAGCTATAGCTGTGGACACAATTAATTGGGAGGATTGTTTTTTCAATAGCTTCATGATGAGGCTCCAGTAACGACAAATTAAAATGCCTTATAACATTAAAATCGATTAGGCATAGCCTTCTGTAGTTAATTTATTTTAAATTAACTACCTTAAAAGTTTTTATTTATTATCTAGGTTAATTATGAATGAAGTTTATAAGATAGAAATATGATCGAAGTGTTAAGTATTCAGGAGAGGAACAGATAAATTGCTTCCAAGGGTTATAAATGTAGTTATAATATTTTTATTTAATGGGCTTATTAATTCACCTATAGCCCACCCCCATGAAACCAAACCTTCTAATCATTCTGGTGAAAAAAAATATATATACAAAAATACAATTGGCAAACTTGATGATGAATACAGCTCTTGTGCTGAACGCCAAAAACATGAAACCTGTAATAGTTTTAAAAAAATTGAAACTACTTTGAATGGGTTAGTGTTAATTGGGATTGATAGCTTACCAAGCCTTGAAAATAAAAGTAATATTTATGGAAGAGCGTTAGTTAGTCTAGATATAAATACT
>JABGVR010000208.1 GCA_018645985.1 Hellea sp.
ATCAGGTTATGCAAATGGGCTAGCAATAAAATTAGGAACCAACCAATGGGACGTTAAGTTTGTCTGACAACACCGGTTTTGGAGAGCGAGATAGTAAAATGAGGCTTAGCCTATGTCTAATCTCGTTTGTCTGAAAACAACAGGCAAAGAGAACTTAATCAGACACAGTTAAAAATTTATCTTTGGCATCAATTCGAGAAGATGTTTGGAATACTGGTGTTTTGGCTCATCAAAAAGGGAGTTAGTTGTGGCGATTTCACAAATAGCTCCATGCCGCATTACTGCTACTCGATCACACATCTGACGTATTACTGGTAGATCGTGGGATATGAAAAGCATTGTTAGGTTCATCTCATCCTGAAGATCTTTAAGTAAGTTTAAAATATGAGCTTGGACTGATACATCAAGAGCAGAGGTTGGTTCATCACATATTAAGATTTTTGGTCTTGACGCGAGCGCACGCGCAATCGAAATGCGTTGTCTTTGACCACCCGAGAATTCATGCGGATATTTCATCATAGAGCTTGTACTAATCCCTACGTGATTCAAAAGATCACGAACAACTTGTATTACTTCACTATTTGAAGAGGTCGTTTTGTAGTAGCGGATCGGTTCTGCTACAATGTCTTGTACACGCATTCTTGGATTCAAAGAGGAATAAGGGTCCTGAAATATTATTTGTAGATCACGTTGGGCAGATGAAACCTCTTTGTTTCTGCCTTTATTAGCAGTTTCTTGACCAAAAACTTTTATGCTACCTTTATCTACAATGGTTAGACCAGCAATTAGACGTGCAATAGTACTTTTTCCAGAACCAGATTCACCTATAAGCCCAAAGCTTTCTCCTTTTTTAATTGAAAAAGAAACGTCCTTAACTGCTTTAAGATAGACACGATTTCTCGGTAGCACAGCCTTTTTAATAATAAATTCCTTATTTAATCCTTCAATAGAAATAGCGACTTCCGAAGAATCTTGTTTCAGCTTTCTCCCCAACCAATGCGATTCAAGGTTGATGCGTTTATGCTCTTTGTGTCCACCCTCTATATAGTCAATAGAACTAAATCGATCCAACTTCATGTCGCCACGTGGTACGGCAGCAATCAAACTTTTTGTATAGTTATGTTCTGGAGTAGTGAGAATTTTATGAACTACACCGGTTTCCACTACTGAACCATCATACATTACAGCAACACGGTCCGCGATATTTGCAATTACACCAATATCGTGAGTTATAATAATCACGCCTAATTGACGTTCGCGACAAAGTGATTTGATAAGATCAAGGATTTGTGCCTGAATTGACACATCAAGAGCGGTTGTAGGTTCATCTGCAATTATAAGATCAGGGTTGCCAGCCAGTGCCAATGCAATTACCACACGCTGACGCATCCCACCAGAAAACTGGTGTGGATAAGCTTTAAATCTTAATTCAGGTTGTTCGATCCCAACTGCTTCAAGGAGATCAATTGCCTTTTTAATAGCAGGTTTCCCAATAAGATCTGTTGTATTTATAATAGTCTCAAGTAGTTGAGAACCTATTGTCATTAATGGATTGAGTGAAGTTTGAGGATCCTGATAAATCATTCCTATTTTCTGGCCACGTATAGAGCGCATTTCTTTATCATCTAAACCACTAATATTTTGACCTTGAAATACAATATCACCGTTTGTAATCTCACCTGGAGGTTCTAGTAAATTTATAACTGCATTACCTATAGTAGATTTTCCTGCCCCACTTTCGCCAACAATGCCAAGAACTTCGCCAGGATTTAACACAATTGAAACGTCACGAACTGCGTAAATTGACCCATAGTAAGACGGAAAACTAACATCAAGCCCAGATATATTGAGAAGTTGGCTCATCTCCATCTTAATCCTAGATTGATTAAATAAATTAAAAAAATCAAACTTGCTTGACTATCATTTGTAATTAACATTTTTATGATACTTCCTAATCTTATCATTTAGTAAACCTAGGATTTAAGATTGCTCGAAGCTGATCACCTAATATATTAATTGAAGCCACAGTAGCTAGTAACATAATGCCAGGGAAAACCGTTATCCAATATGCTCCAGAGAGAATAAAATCAAAACCATTTGAAATTAGTGATCCAAGTGAAGGTTCAGTAATAGGCACCCCAACCCCTAAAAAACTTAGCGTAGCTTCAATGGAAATTGAGTGAGCAGTTTGCAAGGTTGCTAACACAATTAGTGGTGAGATACTATTTGGTAAAAGATGTTTAAAGATAATGCGAGTATTACTAAACCCAAAACAGCTTGCTGCTTGTATGTACTCTTTGCGTCTTTCTACTGAAGCTGTAGCACGTACCGTGCGCGCATAAAGTGCCCATTGTACGATTGCTAATGCAATTATAACCTTATCAACTCCTTTCCCAAGTAACGCCAGTAAAACAAGCGCCACTAGTATTGCTGGAAAAGATAACTGAATATCTACTATACGCATCAAAAATGAGTCAACTTTTCCACCATAAAAAGCCGCTAATAAACCAACTGCTAGCCCAATACTTAATGCGATAAGTGCGCTACTTATAGCAACTATCAGACTAGTCCGAAGTCCATAAATAATTGCGCTCAACACATCACGCCCGGCACCATCTGTTCCAAGCCAAGCAATGGTGCCATTGAGCATTTCTTCACCTGGAGCTAATCTACCATCCAAAATGGTTACAATTGCAAGATCGTAAGGATTAGTTGGAGCAATAAACGGCGCAAAAATTGCACAAAATATTATAAAAAAAAGGAGAATAAACGAAATTAGAGTTGTTGGCTTCGATAAGTTAGTACGTAATACTCTAACATACGAAGGTGGATTTAAAACTCTTTCCGATGTAGCATTCTTTTCTATCATTGTTCACCTCCGTCCAGGCGAACTCGCGGATCAAGAGCTGCATGAATAATATCTACGACTAAATTTAAAAGTAAAAACAGTGTCACTACAAACAGTAGGTATGCCACAACAATTGGACGATCCAGATTTACAATCGCATCAATAACTAGCTTGCCAAGACCTGGCCATGCAAAAATTGACTCAGTAACCGTTGCAAATGCAATTAGTGTGCCAAATTCAATCGCCAAAACGGTTATTATTGGAATAAGAATATTAGGTAAAAGATGAAAACGTACTATTCTTCGAGGAGGCAGGCCTCGAGCTCGAACAAACTTGATAAAATCTAGTCTCATCACTTCTTCCGTTCCAGCTCGTGCCAAACGTATTACCATAGCAATTTTAAAAAGCGCTAGATTAGTGGCCGGCATAATCAGATGGCGCAATCCATCAAGAGTGAACACACTGCTCTTAATACCTAGGAAATACGCTGTCTCGCCACGGCCAGACACTGGTAACCAACCAAGTACGACTGAAAAGACAATTATCATCATAAGTCCTAGCCAGAAAGTCGGTATAGATATTCCTAGGACGGAGCTACTCATTATAAT
>JABGVR010000209.1 GCA_018645985.1 Hellea sp.
GGTTAAAAAAACCAGAAACAAAAAAAATGTTATATGGTAAAGAAATATTAATGTATTGTACCGGTGGTGTAAGATGTGAAATGGCAAGTGCATACTTAAAAGCAAATATAGACAATGCTGATGTATATCAATTATCAGGTGGAATACCCTCTAAAGTTATTTGGGTTGAAGTTTTTGGAGTGGCATTCTGGGGGTTTTTAATATCAGCGCTTGCAACATTTTTCCCCGCATTGACTGCCTCTCGCATAGACCCAGTGGACGCATTGCGCTATGACTAAAATAAATCCAATTCTGGCAGTTCGAGATCTTAAAAAATACTACTCAACTGGTTCAAAGGTATTAAAAGTCCTTGATGGAGCAGAGTTTGATATTTATTCAGGCGAGGTAGTTGGACTAGTCGGGCCTTCAGGGTCAGGAAAGTCAACATTACTGCACTCCATAGGGTTGCTAGAAAAACCTACTTCAGGGCAAATAATTATTGATGGTCTCAATTGTAGTAAACTCGGTGATAAGAGGCGAACATTAGTACGGAAAGAATCTATAGGTATAGTTTATCAGTTCCATCACTTACTTAAAGAATTCTCGGCACTTGATAATGTAATAATACCACAAATGGTAGCGGGAAAAAGTATTGAAGAATCGCGAGAGGAGGCTATGCGGTTGCTTAAGACCTTGGGCTTGGAAGGCAGATATTATCATATGCCTGGGGAGCTCTCGGGTGGAGAGCAGCAACGCGTTGCTATTGCTCGCGCTATATCAAATAAACCTAAAATTTTATTAACCGATGAACCTACAGGTAATCTAGACCCAGAAACTTCTCTAAAGGTCTTTGAGCAGTTATTGGCTTTGAGTATTGATGAAAAAGTCACTGTATTAGTTGCAACTCATAATATGAATTTTATAAACTATATGAACAGAGTTTTGACTGTGCATAAGGGAAAAGCTGTCCCTTTTTAAGTATTTAATCGTGTTCAGTATTTGAAACTCATTTAATATTATTTGAACTTTCGAAGTATTTATAAAAAAATACTCCTACAACAATAATTGCTGCACTGCCTAAAGCGTTTAGGGGCTCATTTATTGCTGCCATTAATATCATGGTAAATGTTATGATCAAATAAAAAGCAGGAACAAATGGATAGCCAAAGGTTCTGTATGGACGATTTAAATCAGGTTCTTTCTTGCGTAAAATAAAAACGCCAAGAATTGCCAGAAAACTATTTAATGCAAGTATCATTCCCGCAAAAATTATAATTGTTTCAAAGCTAGATGTGAGGATATATATTAAAGCCACTATAGATTGAAAAAAAATTGCATTTTTTGGGATATCTGAGTTGTTAACTCTAGACAAGAAGCCAAGCGAATTGAAGTCCTCACCAATTGCTTGTAGAGCTCGTGGTCCAGCTATTATCATAGCGCTGATAGTTGAAACTAATAGTAAGCAAAGCATCATTCCGACAACAACAGCCCCATTTTCACCAAATATGTTTGTCGCCGTGATATAGCCAATCTCTATTTTGCCTTCTAGCTCTGCTATTGGTGAAGTATATAAGAAGGCAAGGTTAAGTAGTAAATAGAGGGCCATTACAATAGCAGTGCCGCTTATTAGGATTTTTGGGAGCTCTTTTTGGGGTCTTTCTAGTTCACTTGTTATATAAACGGCAGCATTCCACCCTGTGTAGGCATAAGAGACGTAAATTAAAGAAATTCCAAATGCTGTACTCGTAAATATACTCAAATCACCTTTTTGTGGTAAAAATGAAATAGATTGTGGCTCTGGCGTGATTGTGAAAGCACAAAAGCAAAAGCTAATAATTAGAAGAATTTTTATGGATGTGAACGCTATTTGAAATTTACTGCTGATATCTTTGTTCTTAACGTGAATTAGCGTTATGGTAATTACTAAAAGACATGCAATTATTTTTTTAATCCAAATTGGTTGTGATCCAAATATAATTGCTGTGCTATAGTCACTGAATGCTAAGGCAACTGCAGCGATGGGGGCTGCGAAGCCTATTATGGTTGATATCCATCCTGATATAAAACCAGCGAGAGGGTGGTATATTCTCCCCAAAAAATTATATTCCCCTCCTGATCGGGGAAGGGCTGCGCCAAGCTCAGCATATGTTGCAGCTCCGCATAGAGCTGCAATGCCGCCAATAGTCCAAAGTAAAAGTAGAAGAAATATAGATTGTATATCGAGTAGTTGAAATCCAATAGACGTGAATATACCGGTTCCTATCATATTTGCTATTATAATCGAGGTAGCCGCTTTTTTACTGTAATACGTTCTCATGATGTCACAATGCGTCTCAGATTAGCAGCTGTCCATAATTATTTGCTGTTGACATCTAATAGTATTATTATAAGAACAAAAGGTGAACATTAGTTAGTTTAAATAATCTTACTAACACATTATTGGAGATTTTATATGAAACAATTGCTATTAGATGTTATTAATGGCTTGGTTATGGCTGGTTTTGTAGTTACGACCACTTTATGGTTTATTGTTATTGGAGGGTAACCTCACATCCAGAGGGAGTGCTTAGTGGCAAGATCGCCAGTTTTTGTTCATCTTAGATCTCGATCTCCTTATTCATTACTTGAAGGTGCTTTAAAGATAGAAGAGACGGCCCAACTCTCACGCAGGATGGGTATGCCCGCTCTAGCACTTACTGATACGAACAATATGTGCGGCGCTCTCGAATTCTCAGAAGTTATGTCAAATGAGGGTATACAGCCTATTATTGGACTAACTCTTAGTATTGACACTGTAAAAGAAAAAAACATAGATCACTTTAATAAAGTGCTTGATGGCACCTTAGTCCTCTTAGCTAAAAATGAAATTGGCTATGGCAATCTTATGAAAATGAGTAGTTCGGCTTTTCTAGATGTTGAATCCCATGATTTACCTCACTTTAAGTCATCGAATCTCTCATCTTTCTCGGATGGGTTAATTGCTCTTACTGGAGGTCCAGAGGGGGTTTTAAATAAACTTATTATTCAGGGTCAATTAGATAAAGCGGAAGAATGGTTAGATAGTTTATTAAGTATATATTCGGACAATTTATATATTGAGTTGCAAAGGCACGGATTAAAAGAAGAACTAATTGCAGAAAAGCATTTAATCAACTGGGCTTATATTAAAGGGATAAGATTAGTTGCTACTAATGAGCCTTACTTTATTAATCCGGATTTTTTTGAACCTCACGATGCTCTTTTAGCTATGCAGGAGAGTTCATATATTCTTGAGAAAGATAGAAGAAGGCTTACTCGTCAGCATTACTTTAAATCAGCAGAGGAAATGGTTGATTTATTTAAAGATTTACCAGAAGCAATTGAAAATACTATTAATATTTCTAAAATGTGTTTAGTCAAGTCAGAAAAGCGCGATCCTATTCTTCCTAGTTTTAGTGATGGCTCTCTTAGTGAAGGGGATATTCTTGATCATCAAGCACGTGAAGGACTAAAGAGTCGATTATCTAAGATTACATTATCAGCTCCTGAAAGTGATTATGTTAAAAGGTTAGAGTTTGAAATTAAGATAATTCGCCAAATGGGTTTTCCTGGATATTTTTTAATAGTTTCTGATTTTATAAAATGGGCTAAATCACAAGGGATTCCAGTTGGCCCTGGCCGAGGGTCCGGAGCTGGATCCGTTGTTGCATGGGCCCTAGACATAACTGATTTAGACCCACTTAAGTATGGTCTTCTCTTTGAAAGGTTTTTAAATCCAGAGAGAGTTTCCATGCCGGATTTCGATATAGATTTCTGTCAAGAAAGACGTGGTGAGGTAATTAAATATGTTCAAGAAAAGTATGGTGAAGACCAAGTAGCTCATATTATAACATTTGGAACTCTCCAAGCTAGAGCTGTAGTTAGAGATGTTGGTAGAGTTATGCAAATGCCGCTACCCCAAGTTGATCGTTTAGCGAAGCTTGTGCCTTCAAATCCTGCTAACCCTGTATCATTAAGCGAAGCCGTTCAGATGGAAAAGGGGTTACGTGATGCGAGAGCTGAAGACCCTGCGGTGAGAAAACTACTTGATACTGCGCTTAAACTTGAAGGCTTGTATCGAAACGCATCAACACATGCGGCTGGTGTTGTTATAGGGGATAGGCCCCTGAATGAATTGATTCCCTTGTACCGCGACCCCAGATCTGATGTACCTGCTACTCAATTTACAATGAAGTGGGCAGAAAAAGCTGGCTTAGTTAAATTTGATTTTCTAGGGTTGAAAACTCTAACCGTCATCGATAGATGTGTTAAGTACTTATCTAAGCAGGGCATAGAGGTAGACTTAGAAAATTTAGATACGTCATCTACCGCTGCTTATGCGCCTTTATCAGAAGGACTTTCAGCTGGCGTTTTTCAACTTGAAAGCTCTGGAATGCGAGACGTTTTAAGAAAAATGGCGCCGGATAGCATCGAGGAACTAACTGCCTTAATTTCTTTATACCGTCCAGGTCCTATGAAGAATATACCTATGTATATTGACCGAAAATATGGAAGATCTAAGATTGAATATCCGCATGAAAGCTTAATAGATATTCTTAAGGAGACGTACGGAGTTATAATATATCAGGAACAAGTTATGCAAATAGCTCAAGTTCTCTCTGGTTATTCTCTCGGTGAAGCTGATCTATTAAGACGCGCAATGGGTAAAAAAGACCAAGATGAAATGAATAGACAAAGATCACGTTTCGTCGATGGGGCAGCTATTAATGGAATTGATGAACAACTTTCGAATTCAATTTTTGATTTAGTTAATGAGTTTGCTGGTTATGGTTTTAACAAATCACATGCTGCAGCATATGCTATGATTTCTTTTCAAACCGCTTATCTTAAAGCATTTTACCCAACTGAATTTATTGCATCTATTATGTCTCTGGACATAACTAACTTAGATAAATTAGCTCAGTTTTTCCAGGAAGCTAAAAGAATGGGAATTGTGGTGCAGTTACCGTGTGTTAATAAATCTAAAGCTGATTTTGATGTAAGTAATGGAAAAGTATTGTATGCTCTGGGTGCCTTGAAAAATGTAGGGGTTGAAGCAATGCGACATGTAGTAGAGGTTAGATGCGACGGCGGAGATTTTATTGATTTATTCGATTTTGCGAGGAGGGTTGATACACGCATTGTCAATAAGAGGGCCTTTGAAAATTTAGCGCGTGGGGGAGCTTTTGATTGTTTAGAGCCGAACCGTGCAAAAGCTTTTTTATCTTCATCCATTTTGCAACAAATTGGCTCAAGGTCTGCTCAGGAAAAAGCTAGTGAGCAAACTAATTTATTTTCTGGTGAAGTTGATTTTATGGTTGAGCCAGACTTACCAAATGCAACTGCTTGGACCAGTTTGGAGCAGTTGGATAATGAGCTTAGTGCAATCGGATTTTACCTAGGAGGACATCCGTTAGATACATTTTTACCTGCCTTACAAAGAAAGAAAGCCATTATGGCTATTGATCTGGAAAGTTTTTGTAATTCTGGTGGAAGAGCAGTGCGTTTGGCTGGTGTAGTTAGAAAACGTCAAGAGCGTGTTAGTAAAAGAGGAAAAAGATTTGCATTTATAAGTATATCAGACCCCACAGGTGATTTTGAAGTTTTAGTGGGTGAAGATCTTTTAGTGTCTAATAGAGCAATAATGGATCCTGGTTCACTTTTAGAGATTACAGCAAAAGCTGAGGTAAGGGACGGAGAAGTCAAGCTTTTTGCAAATACTGTCAATTTACTTGAGCTCAAAAAAGAAGAAAATCTTGCTAAAGGTTTAGAAATTAGGCTTAGGTCGGCAGATTTAGATGTCCTTGATGAATTTGAAAAGGTTTTAGTATCACTAAAAGATGCTCCATCTAAGGCCAAAGGTTTCATAGACATATTAATTCCTATTAGCAGTTCTAGAGAGGGACACTGGAGACTTAGTGGTAGCTTTGGAATTGATATTGCCTTTCAGAAAGCAATTAAGGCAAATAGTTTTGTAGAACTTGTAACCGAGGTGGATTAAATATTCCGGTAATTTTAAGGCTTATTTTAAAATGGACTATTTTAATTTAGTACTAATTATTTTGGGAACAATAAAAATTAAGAATCTCTAGCTATTTTTGAGTTTTTTTTATTTAAATAATGCCTTGCATACACTGAAATTAGCATTATAGAACACTCAAAATCGCGTGTAGGTGAGGGTTTTATACATATAGTATTAAATCCATTCCGGTGGGAGAGATAATTCTATCTGTCTCCACACCCTGCACAGGCCAACCGGAACAAGGAGATATCCATGGCTTTACCTGAATTTTCAATGCGTCAGCTATTAGAAGCTGGAGTTCATTTTGGACATCAAACACACCGATGGAATCCCAAAATGGCGCCATATATTTTTGGTGCCCGTTCTGGAATACATATTATGGATCTTTCTCAAACAGTACCATTGTTGCACCAAGCACTTGTACAGGTGCGAGAAGTAGCTTCGAAGGGTGGCCGAGTATTGTTCGTTGGAACGAAGCGCGCCGCATCTGAGCCAGTTGCTGTTGCTGCTAAAAGATGTGCGCAATATTACGTCAACCATAGATGGTTAGGCGGCATGTTAACTAATTGGCAAACAATATCCGGTTCAATTTCACGTTTACGTGAATTAGAGGCCTTAATGGGTGAGGGAGGTGAAGACACTGGTCTCACTAAAAAAGAGAATTTAAAACTGACCCGGGAACTTGAAAAGCTTGATAAAGCACTAGGTGGTCTTAAAGATATGGGAGGTAAGCCTGACCTAATGTTTGTTATTGATACGAACAAAGAGGGTATTGCTATCAAAGAGGCACGTCGCTTGGGTATACCCGTCATTGCTATTCTTGATACAAACTCAAACCCTGCTTCCGCTGACATGCCTATTCCCGGTAATGATGATGCGGCTCGTGCAATTCAGCTGTATTGTGAACTTGTTGCTGATGCAGTGCTGGATGGTATGACTGAAGCTCAACAGAAAATGGGGGCCGATATAGGCGCCGCTGAGAACCCGATTGAAATGGCCCTTACTTCTGAGGCTTCTACTTTAGTAGCTGAAGTACCTGAGGCTCCTGAAGTGAAGGCATCTCCTGAGGTCACCAAGATTGATGAAACAGTTGAAATAGTTTCTGCTGAACCAGCTTCAGTCACGATTTCTGATGAGACAGAAGATAAAAATAAATAAAATTTAGATGTCTTAGTTATCTATTTTATTAATTTAGACAAATCTAGGACATCTAAATATACTTACACTTAACTATAGGAGATATGTATTATGGCTCAAATTACAGCGGCCCTTGTAAAAGAACTTCGAGAAAAAACATCAGCAGGGATGATGGATTGTAAAAAAGCGCTCAATGAAA
>JABGVR010000210.1 GCA_018645985.1 Hellea sp.
CTTAAATCAAAATCAACTATAGATCCGCAGTAAACGTCTTGAATACCATATGTTTTTGCACGCTCAGAACAATTTTTGGCCGGATCAATACCGATTAATTTGGTGTATCCTTGAGATTTTAAGTTACCCAATAACGCGCTATTACCGCAACCTATATCAACTACCTTGGCCGATTTATCTACGAACCGATTTACTAATTTTGCGCCTGCCTCCACCCTTAAATTATCAATTGGATTAACATCTGCTCCTACTACATCGTATTTTGATAAATTAGCATAATACCCTGCGTATGTTTTTTCGTCAGGAATTCTGTCGCAAAAGTAAAAGCAACATTTATCACATTCGACTAGCATGTTGGAGAGTTGTATTCCGCTTATGGGTGCAAATTTATTGTTGTAGATGAGAGTATTACTGCTAAAGTTACAAACGGGGCAATTCCTAGTAATATTCATAAGTAAAAACTTTTTTTGAGTATGATTTATTTATTCTAGACCAAAGATAACCAACTTTTTGCTAGCATTAATTTTTTTTAAATGAGGGCGCTTAATGACGTCAAATTCGTTGACCTTATCTAAACTCATTACTGTATATCCCGTTAAGTTATAGCCTCAGCCGACAGGCGTATTTCTTGTAAAATCTCTCGCGGTAAAAAAGGAAACATATCATCAAGCTCTGGCGTTATAAATTTGCCATCATCTCCCATTCGAGACTTAAGTTTGGGACAAAATTCTTGATTAATATCGACAATTAACTCAATCACAGCAGGTCCATCAGTGGCCAGTATTTCTGCTATAGACGCTAACTTTTGAATTGAGTTAAGTTGGTGCGACTTAATTCCATATGCTGTAGCGATTTTACAAAAATCTGGAAAATCGACTCCGCTTTCCGGGTGTGCCCCAAATACTGTACCAAAGAAATTTTCATGTGTTGACTTGATCGACAAATATCCATCATTGTTAATTAAAAATATTTTAATATTTAAGTTTTTTGACGCTATTGTCTGTAACTCTTGGATATTCATTTGTATGCTTCCATCGCCAGCGAAACAGATAACATTTTTTTCCGAATCTTTTCCCATGGCAACGCATGCGCCTATGGCAGCAGGAAGATCGTAGCCCATTGAAGCAGAACCTGAATTACTAAATAAACGTTGACCCTTTTTTATTTCAATACACTGAAAAGGTATAATGCATGCCGAAGCATTGCCGCAAACTATGATTTCAGATCCACTTAAAGCAGCTGAGATCTGTAATATCGCACTATAGGGATTGAGCTTGCCTTCAATGCTCGGCAAAAAAGGTTCATTTTTTATGTTATACGTTTGGCCTATATCGAAGCACCACTTTCTCCACCCGTGATAATGGTCTTTTATTTCAAGATGCTCTATCGCACTAAAAAAATCTTTTAGGTCCATATTTAATTTATATTCACTATGAAGATAAAACTTGTCGAGTTCTGACTTGTCAATATCGACATGAACGATCACGGCATTTTTAGCAAAGGAATCCCAATTAAAACTAGTTTGCCTAATATTAAGTCTTGATCCCAGCACGAAAACCAAATCTGCATTTTGCAAGCAAAAATTTCCTGGCCTAGTTCCAATAGTTCCAGCCCTTCCAGCAAAGTATGGCGAGTTAGATTCAATAAGATCATGTGACCATGCTGTCGCTATTGGAATTCCTGATTTTCTTGAAAAAACTCCAAGTTCATCAACCGTTTTAGACAACCTAATGCCGGTCCCAGCCAAAATAAGTGGGCGTTTTGATGAGTTGATCAGCGACCCAACCAATTCTGCACAGCCAACAATTAGAGTGTCTTCTACTTTAACCTCTCGGGGTTTGTAGTCTCGAAACTCAAGCTTCTCTGAACTCATTTGAATGTCGGAGGGCATATCTATCCAAACTGGCCCTGGGCGACCAGATGACGCTAGATGGAGAGCCTTGGGAAGCTCAACTTCGAGTTCTTTTTCAGTCGTTATTCTCACTACATACTTACAGATCGGCGCGACCATCTCGATGACTTTGGCCTCTTGATCGCCTAATTGTCTTAAGTTTTTATCGTTGTATGTCGCAACAAGTGTCTCTCTTTTGACTTGACCAGACACTACTATCATTGGAATAGAGTCAGTATAGGCCCCAA
>JABGVR010000211.1 GCA_018645985.1 Hellea sp.
TATAGTTGGCCCGCCATTCGAAGGAAGCGGTGAAAACAATACAGACGGTAAAGTGAGAACGTGGAAAAATCTTTTTTTAACTGATAAAATTACCCGGGGGGTATTCTCTTTTTTAATCGAACATAAAAACGGTAGTCTGCCCAAAGTAGATAGATATGAGCCCTCAATGATAAATAACCTAGATCATATTGTAATGACCACTTCTGATCCAGATGGCTTCATAAATACATACAAAGGTATTTATAAAATTAAACTTGCCCTAGACAAGTATGTTAAGTCCCTAAAATCACGGGTACTTTTTTTCAGGCTCAATCAAACCACTCTCGAAGTCGTGGTAACTGAAAAGCGAAACACAACCCAAGACAGCCTATGGGGCTTAGCTTGGGGTGTTGATTCTATTAAAGAAACACGTAACAGACTCATTAACGAAGGCATAAAGGTTTCTCCTATAAAAAAAGGAGTAAAAGAGAACACACTTGTAGCAACCGTGAAATCAAACACACATGATGTGCCAACATTATTAATAGAACACCTCTAGAAAAAATAAATTTATCTTTAATGACCACAAAAAAGTGCTACACTTTATACTATAGACTTTAGGATGATAAAAATGATCTCACGAATAGAACGCCTATTAAATGTTGATACGGAAAAAGCTAAAATTTTAGCTTCAAAAATTAGCCAAAGAGTTGTGGCTCTAGAAGGCAGCACAATGAGTAAAAAAAAGAGATTAAAGACTGTACTCAAAGAGCTCGGTTGGTCAAATAAAAATATAGAGCATTTTGTTTATGGCCCGCCTAAGTAATCAAGAGTATACTTTAAAAACGCAAGTGTGAATTATGAAAAAAATCCGAAAAGCAGTACTTCCTGTAGCAGGTTTTGGTACTCGGGTTTTACCCGCCACAAAAACAATTCCCAAAGAAATGCTTCCCATAGTAGATAGGCCGGCACTGCAATATGTTATAGATGAAGCAAGAGAGGCTGGAATTGAACACTTTATATTTGTTACAGGTCGCAACAAAGGGGCAATAGAAGATTACTTCGATCGGGCCTACGAATTAGAATATAGCTTACGTGAAAACGGCAAAACTGACATATACGATCAACTCAGTAGAGACACTCCTAAGCCTGGCTCCATGTCATTTGTGCGTCAGCAAAGCGCAAAAGGACTCGGCCACGCTATATGGTGCGCAAGAGAAATTATAGGCAGTGAGCCCTTTGCTGTTTTACTTCCAGATGTTCTCATAAAATCAAAAAAATCGTGCTTATCACAAATGGTAGGTGCATATAAAAAAGTGGGGGGGAATGTCATTGCAGTCGACGCGATTCCCCATGACCAAGTTTCAAAATACGGAGTTATAAATCCGCAAAAAAGAGAGGGTAATATTATTCAAATGTCCGGAATGGTTGAAAAACCTAACCCTAACTCAGCCCCCTCAAATTTAAAGATAACTGGCCGCTATATTCTACAACCCGAAATTATGAATATATTAGAAAACCAAGCAGCGGGTATTAATAACGAAATACAACTCACTGACGCGATGGCGAGGCTTATGCAAAATCAAAAATTTTATGCTTACGAATACGAAGGTAAAGATTACGACTGCGGTAGTAAATTAGGCTATTTTGAGGCAGTATTAGCATATGCAAAAGATCATTCAGAAATAGGTGAACAAGCTCGGTCAATGATAAAACGCTTCAGCCAATAAAATCTTTTCCGGTTTGCGGAGTATAAAATTTAATAATTCTTATACCAATTCACAAAGTTTTTTATCCCGTCTTTAAGCTCAACTCTCGGTGCAAAACCAAAATCCCTTTTGGCTGCATTTATATCAGCATGTGTATAACTTACATCTCCGTTTTGCTTTTTTAAGATTACTTTTTGGGTTGATGCTTCGCAAGCAGTTTCAACAGCTTCAACTAACTGCATCAGTGTGTTTGGGTTGGAGTTCCCTAGATTATATATTGCATGCAGATTACTAGGGGTGGATTCCAAAACTCGCGGAAGCACATCTATTATATCATCTATATACGTAAAATCACGTGTCATTTTTTCAGGTGAAAAAAGCTCTATCGGTTCCTTGTTAAAAATTTTATCCGTAAAAATATAATATGCCATATCAGGCCTGCCCCAGGGACCATATACAGTAAAAAAACGAAGACCCGTCTGATTGATGCCGTAAAGTTTACTATAACTTTCAGCAATCATTTCACCACTTATTTTTGTAGCTGCGTAAAGAGATGCAGGTGAATTTACAATGTCCGTCTCTTTAAATGCAGACTTACTTTTATCACCGTAAACAGATGAAGAGGATGCATAAACAATATGTTTTATGGCTGGTGTATTACGTGCTAATTCCAATATATTTAAATGCCCTAACACATTCGATCTTATATAAGAACGAGGCATCTCTAGTGAATACCTCACGCCAGCTTGTGCAGCTAAATGTAATATATAAGTTATTTCCTTGTCTTTAGTAATATCTACTAAAGCTTCGTAATCTGCTATATCGACTTTATAAAACTCAAATTTTTCGTAACACTCAAGTTGGTTTAGACGAGCATTTTTTAGCGATACTTCGTAGTAATCATTCAGACTATCAAGTCCAATTACCGCATACCCAAGCGATAAAAATCTTTTAGCTGCATGGAAACCAATAAATCCAGCTGTACCTGTTATAAGAATTAGCATTTTATGCGTCTTTTAATTGTTGCTATCACTGCATTTATTAACTGTGTTCATATTTTTATCCAAAACCTCTAATTTAATATACCTAACATCCATAAGTTTTTTTTCACCCCCTGCGCCCGGCCATATTCCTAAATAATCTATATCTGGCTCATCTTGTGAGGGAGCAGGGGTGAAATACAGAACATAGTCTCTCCATGCAGCTGTTAATTTTCGACTTTTCCATCCGCTATCACCTGTTCCTGCAGTAAAATAACCCATATCAAATTCATCCAATGCATTTGCTTTGTTCTTTCGTGCACTGACGATCATTGATAATGCTCTTCCACCTAAAACTCTTTCATAATTAGGACCTAAAACAGCAAAAATACCTGCTGAAGCTTGTGCTTTCGTCCTAGGTACATGTGATAAAGCTGTAATGTATGATGGAGAAGACTGTGTAGAGGGCATAAATGTAAAATTCGTACCCGGAGATGAAGTAAGGTTTTCTAATTTTTTACCCTGAACAATATAGCCATTTTCTACAATACACTCATCACTTACTTTAGGCCCCGTTGATTGCATCATTGCAACCGCAATACTAATAGCAACAAAAGAAGCTGAAAGCGTATAAAAATAAAAGTCTTTCATTGTCATTATCTAATCCCGAAAAGTCTTTTTGTTAAGCCTTTATTGTGACGAATGAATTTGAGGCTTTTATATAGTCACTACCTGATGTAGATAACGAATATGCTCGATCTGCGTCCTGTATTTTTTATTGTTGGCTTAATGGTATCAGCGTTGGGAATAGCAATGTTTATTCCGATGATTGTAGATCTTATATATAATGACAACTCCTGGAGAGCTTTTGGCATTTCAGGTATCCTAACTGCACTTTTTGGGGCTTCATTGGCCCTAGCAACTTATACTCCCAATCCCGACATGCGGGCACGCGAAGCTTTCTTGTTAACCGTATTAAGCTGGGTGTCTTTATCTATATTTTCTGCAGTACCCTTCATTATGGAACCATTAAAATTAAGCATTACAGATGCTTTATTTGAGGCAACTTCAGGAATAACAACAACTGGATCAACCGTGTTGTTAGGACTCGATGATATGCCAAAAGGTATACTTATGTGGAGGTCTATCCTCCAATGGATAGGCGGCATAGGTATAGTTGTAACGGCTATGGCAGTCTTACCCATGCTAAAAATCGGCGGAATGCAGCTTTTTCGCCTCGAAAGCTCAGATATGGGCGAAAAAATATTACCCAAAGCAGCCTCCCTTGCTGCCGGCATAAGCGGAATTTATTTTACACTTACAGTACTTTGTATGTTTGGTTACATCGCGACAGGAATGAATACTTTTGACGCCATATCTCATGCTATGACAACATTAGCAACTGGAGGATTCTCGACCTCAGATACATCAATGGGTGGTTTCATGGATAATGGGGCTGATCTTGTTTGCATCTTTTTTATGATGTCCGCAGCAATTCCGTTTGGTGTATATTTATTGATTATTACAAGAGGTGACTGGATAGCACCATTGCGTGATAGTCAAGTAAGAGCTTTTATTGCCTTGATACTGACACTTATAGCAGTGGTTACTTTATACTTATGGCTAAATTCTGAATTAACTAGAAGTAGAGCTCTAAGGTTATCAGCATTTAACGTTATATCAATTGTAACCGGTACAGGTTTCGCCACTGCGGATTATAGCACCTGGGGCCCATTTGCAGTTAGTACTTTTTTTGCATTTATGTTTATTGGTGGTTGCGCTGGCTCTACAGCTTGCTCAATAAAAATTTTCCGTTATCAGGTGGCATTCGAGGGATTGAAGTCATATCTCTTTAAAATGCCTCGGCAACACTCCGTGTCGCCATTAAGGTATGGAGGGAAAATTTTACCAGAAGCGGTATTATTCTCGGTTATGGGATATTTCTTTTTATTTTTTGTCACCTTCGCATTTGCTGCCTTAGCGCTTTCTATTATTGGGCTCGACCCAATAACCGCATGGTCTGGTGCTGGAAGCTCACTTGCAAATGTTGGCCCAGGCCTTGGAGATGTTATTGGCCCGTCAGGGTCGTATCAGACTCTACCCAACAGTGCTAAATGGGTTTTAATGACGACAATGATTGTTGGGCGCTTGGAAATTGTTACAGCCCTTGTTGTTCTAACTCCAAGTTTTTGGCGGAGCTAAATTTCCGTCAAGGGAAAGCTATAAGTAGTATCACAAAACTCACAATTAGCATTTATAACTCCAAATTCAGCCATATCCTTCAAGGCGGTTTTGTTAAATGATTGCAACGTTCTCTCCAATCTTTCTCGTGAACACTTACACCTAGCCTCCACCGCAGCGGTATCAACAACACGAACGCCGCTTTCATGAAAAAGCCTATAGAGTAATGCCTCTTGGCTTAAATTTGGATCTAGTAATTCTGAGTCAGTAACAGTACGGAATAGTGCCTTAGCAGTATCCCAGTCTTCTTCAGTATATCCTCTGTTTTCATCCCCAGCAATTTTTTGGATCATTATCCCGCCGCCGCGCCGCTTAAGGTCTGTGTGTGGCTCTTGAAGTGTACCGCAAGCCAATCTTATTTCAGTAGGTATTTGCTCTGAATGTTTGAAATAATGCTCCGCACAATCTGATAGTCTTTCGCCCTCAATAGCAGTTAATCCTTGATATTGATCCATATCGGCCCCTTGATCTATGGTCATAGAAAAAGTGCCGCCTCCTAATAATTTATTTGCGCCGCGATTACTATTGTCCCGCATTAACTCTTCAAGCTTATCATCATCCCACCTTGCATACCCCCTTATGTGACCATCAGTTGTACAATCACTCATAAGTAAGCTAACCGCACCTTCATTTGTACCATGGCACTGTATTACAAGTCGGCCTTTAAATTTTAAAGATTGAGCTACCAGCGCTGACAAAAGCATTGCTTCCCCTAACAAGTTTGCAACTAGATCTGGATATCGAGCCCCTAGGGCTTTATCTAATGCAGCACCTAACTTTACAATGCGCCCGCGAACAGGCTGAGCATCAAGTTGGTATACCGTTAAAAAATTATCTAGTATTTTATCATTCATAAATTGCGAATGACTTATGCAAGAGGGCTTTGCAAGTACTTAAGAAGTCTTATGGATAAATATTTATAAATTAAGAGCTGCAACCTCTTTTATTATCGAATGAATTATAAGGCTTATATTTTTCGCAAGCGCTGTGAAGCCAGGTTTTTTATCCATAGTTATAGGATTGAGGTAAAGGTCACGATTAATTTCAATTTGTAACGCATTCGCACTTTCGTAGGGCTTGCCATAATATTTAGTAACAAACCCACCTGCATATGGGTAATTGCGACTAACGCTATAGCCTAAATCTTGAAAAAGCTTTTCAATCAACATAACTATTTCCGGAGAACAAGATTTTCCGAATCTATCCCCCAAAATTATGTCAGATCGTCGGGAACCCATTGAGTTGAAGCCCGGCATAGAATGGCAATCTATTAATAAAACTTTTCCAAACAGGCTACGAGCCTCATCAATAAGACCCTGTAAGGCATCATGGTAAGGGTGGTATAAATCTTTAATTCTAATTTTTGCAGCCGTCAGGGATAATGGCTCAGAGTAAATATTTATAGTTTCAGAAAGCATTGTAGGGACCACACCCATACCTATTTCTGCCCTCGGAGAAATTATCTTTCCGTCAGTTTGCCAAAAGCTGGGTAACTCATTTGAAGCCCTATTTACATCTACAAAACACCTAGGAAAGTTAGCTTCTATAAGCGGCGCCCCCAAGTCAGGGGCAGGGGAAAAAAGATTTGTTATAAAAGCGTCTTCATTACGCCTCAATTGCTTAATAGCTAAATCTGTCCTCTCTATAAATGCATCTGGGTATATACTGCCAGAATGGGCCGATGCAAAAATAATACCGCCCTTCCATTCCTTTGCGCGCCTTATAACGGCGGGTGGATAAAATTTATTTATACAATTTTGTTCAAATTGATTTTCTTTTATCTGCGCATTCATCATATCTTTATATTATATAAATACTTCTTTAATAAGAATTAAATTATGTGTTAAAAATATACTTGAGGTAAAAATGGCCACTATCTTGTACGCAGAAGATGATGACGCAATGAGAGCTTTTTTTGAAAAGGCGTTAGAAAAAGCTGGGCATCAGGTTATTTCTTGCTCTGATGGGCAGAAAGCCTTGCGTGCCTTAAAATTTGCTGATGGCGCTTTTGACTTATTGCTAACTGATATAATGATGCCTGAAGTAGACGGAATAGAGCTTGCTAAAAAGGCAGCAAAGATCTCTCCAGGTATAAAAATTATTTTCATTACAGGCTTCGCTTCAGTTGCAATAAATGATAAAGACATAAATGAACAAATTGTTCTTTCTAAACCGGTGCACTTAAGTCAACTCGTGAATGAAGTTAATAGACTTATCGCTGCATGAAGAATTCAATTAAGTCTTGAAAACCCCTATAAGCAACTCTATAGCCCGGGGCATATAACCCAAAGTTAGCGCGATTAGCTCAGCGGGAGAGCACTACATTGACATTGTAGGGGTCACTGGTTCAATCCCAGTATCGCGCACCACTGATAAAAGTAGTTTTAGGAAAACTAAATGAGCCAATTACTAGATTCACTTCGAAACAATAGAATTGTCCCGCTCGTACAATCTAATGACTCTACAACCGCCCTTAAAATCTCGGAAGCCCTTCTTAAAGGGGGCTTAGATGTTCTTGAGATTGTATTGCGTACAGACAAAGCGTTAGATTGCCTAGAAGCTATAGTAAAAGAATTTCCACAAGCGCATGTCGGAGCAGGAACCGTTCTTAATGCGGATCAAACTCACGAGGTTATACGCCGCGGGGCTGACTTTATAGTCTCCCCAGGCCTGGACCTTTCTTCGGTTAAAGTAGCCCGTGCCGCAGGAATTTCTATACTTCCAGGCATTGCAACAGCCACCGAATTACAGGAAGCCTTCAACTTAGGACTCAATACAGTAAAGCTGTTTCCAGCATCTCTCGTAGGTGGGCCAAAAATACTTAAGGCCTTCTCCTCTGTATTTAGAGATATGCAGTTTATGCCTACAGGCGGAGTTAACCCAGACAACCTTCTTGAATATCTTTCTATACCATCAGTTCTGGCTTGTGGCGGTTCTTGGTTGACTCCTAAAGATGCGGTTGAGTCTAAAAACTATGATACAATAACTCGGTTAGCTGCTGAAGCTATTGAGCTTTCTAAAGTGAGATAAAAGACTATCAAATATTGATGGCGCGCTTGGGAAGACTTGAACTCCCGACCTTTCGGTTCGAAGCCGAACGCTCTATCCAACTGAGCTACAAACGCGTACACTGATTATTTTAGTCAATTAAACCGCTTCAATACCAAAGTCTACAACTAAAATTTTTATGTTGTTTTAAGTGAAAAATCAGAAATATTCGAATTAAACCAAGAAATAAAACTACTGCCAATTAATAAAGAAACTAAGAGGGGTATTAGTTTATAACATAGTTTTTTGATGCCTCAGAACGTTTCAAGTGAAGTTTTAAAATCTTGAAAATACGGTTTTTTAGCTAAAAAAATAAAAAATTTCATATATTTTTACTATCATTAGTAATAGTTATTTTGATATTAAAAATAATATGAAAAAGTTATGTGTGAGCTACAAATTTTACCTTACTTAAAAAAATGAATAGATTCAGTACCTTGAAAGAAAATATATTATAGATCACTATTAGAATCTCTTTTTAGTTACTAAAAAATGTTTTTTTATTATTAGGATAAAAAATCAATCTTTGCGTATAACCGTTGACAGGTCAGAATGTCGCGCATAATCTCATCAGATTACTATAAAACGAAACGGGAGATCCTTTAATGGAAAAATCAATGTTAAATCCGTCAGATTTTGTCGGTGTATCCTTTTGGATAATGTCAGCTGCAATGTTAGCAGCAACGTTCTTCTTTTGGGTAGAAAGAGACCGCGCAGAAGGTAAGTGGAAAACTTCGCTTAGTGTTGCTGCGATGGTTACAGGAATTGCATGTCTACATTATTTCTACATGCGCGGAGTTTGGATGGAAACTGGCGAAAGCCCGACTGTATTCCGTTATGTTGACTGGCTACTTACTGTGCCACTACAAATCACTGAATTCTTTTTAATCCTTTCAGCTATTGCAGTTGTTAGAGCTCAGCTTTTCTGGAAGTTACTTGTAGCTTCAATTGTAATGCTGGTTACAGGTTACTTAGGTGAAGTGGGCCAAATGGAAGGCGGAAACGCTGGACACCTATGGCCAATGTTTATAGTTGGTACACTAGCATGGTTATATATCATTTATGAAATATTTGCTGGTGAGGCGTCTAAAATTAATGCCGCTTCAGGAACTGCTGCTTCTCAGAAAGCGTTTAGTGCCTTACGCCTAATCGTAACTGTAGGCTGGTCTATTTATCCTCTCGGATATATATATGGCTACGCAGGCGGTGGAGATGTAGATACGCTTAACCTTATCTATAACCTCGCTGACTTTGTTAACAAAATTGCATTCGGTGTAGTGATCTGGGCCGCGGCCACATCAGCTCCTGCAAAGAAAGCAAAGAAGTAAACTCAGCTTCGGCTAAGTAGCTCAAAAAGCTGCTTGAAAACAACGGTGAATGCGTGAAAATGCATTCACCTTTTTTGTATTAAAAGCTTCATTTATTAAAAATGTAAAAAAGATATGCCTGAAACAATTCCTAATAATTACCTTGCTACCTTGCAGCACAAAAAATATGAGTGCCTTATTGGCTTATTATTAGGTATTTTTTATCTAGCTCTTTATCAATATAATATAATAATATCGATTTGGGCTTCTTTACCTCTTTTTTTGTTGGGGATCCCGCACGGGGCTATAGAAACACAAGAGAGAATAGCTCATATACCAGGTCTACATTATACATTTCTCTATATTATTTTTGGCATTCTAGTGTTTTGTTCTTGGTTATTATCGCCTCATTACACATTAGCGTTATTCCTTATTTTATCGGCTTACCATTTTGGGCAATCTGAAAAACACTACCCCCTTATAGGTCTTTGGGTTGTAAGCGGGTCAATGTTACTTTACCCCACTGAAACATTGAGTGTATTTTCTTACTTAACTGGGGAGAACTTAAATACCAAGGAACTACAAACGGCAGGTCGGTTAATAGCGGGGACCGTTGCTACTCTATTAATGGTCCAAATAGCGGTTAAAAGAAAAGAAAGTGCACGAGCATTAATATTAATATTCTTAATCTTTTTATTGCCGCCAGTGTCTGCAGTCGCTGTATATTTTTTTATATTTCATAGTCTTGGGGAAATGGCAAAAACTGCAGATCAGCACAATAGAGCGCCTTTAAATATACTTAAACTATATACACCAGCTGGAATTCCGGCCTTAGTCGGAGGTATGGTTGGTATATACTTTTTTTCAATAAATTTAATTACTATATTTATACTTTCAGGTCTAGCCGTTAGCTTTATAGTTCCCCATATGTGTCCTGTCGAAAAACTAACTAAGAATCTGGTTTAAATTTAAATCAACATGAACACTACATTAAAGAAATATATATGCCCTATTCAGAATCAAATGCCTTAAAAGTACTATCCGGCATAAAAGATCCAAGGACAGGTAGAGATATTGTCTCCGCTGGAAAATTAAGTGATCTGATTTATAAAAATGGTGTTCTGCAAGTCATACTATCTATTGAGCCCGCACTCGCTGAAGGGTTTGAACCAGTAAGGAAATTAGTGGAAAATGCGCTTAGCCAAATTGATGGTGTTGATAAAGTTTTAGTCTTGCTTACCTCTCACAAAGCTTCGCCTAAAATTAAAAAGGTAGAAAAAAAACCACCTCAAGGTAATCCTCATAAACCCAGAAGGCCTCAAGGCTACCAAGGTGATAGCAAGATTAAATCAGTTATAGCAATCAGCTCTGCTAAGGGCGGCGTTGGGAAATCAACAGTGGCTGTAAATTTAGCGATAGCACTGGCAAATCAGGGTAAAAAGGTAGGTCTTCTAGATGCCGACATACACGGACCAAGTATTCCTATAGTTATGGGAATGCGTGGAATAAGAGCCTCAACTGAAGAAGTAGAAGGAAGAAGGTTAATAAAACCTAATCACCAATATAATATTAAAGTTATGTCTATTGGGTTTTTGACAGATAATGAAGGCCCCATAATATGGAGAGGGCCGATGGTTCAAGGGGCCGTCTCTAAAATGCTATGGGACGTGAATTGGGGGAAACTTGATTATCTTATAATAGACATGCCCCCTGGCACCGGTGATGTCCAAATAGGCCTGTCACAAGATATTAAACCTAATGGCGCCGTGATAGTTTCTACCCCCCAAGATCTAGCATTGGCCGACGCACGAAAGGGTGAAGAAATGTTTCGAAAGGTTAACATACCAATACTAGGGATAGTTGAAAATATGGCCTCTTTTAGTTGTCCTGATTGTGATAGCGTTCACTATATTTTTGGAAAGAATGGGGCAAGGGATGAAGCAAAAAAAATGAAAATACCCTACCTTGGCTCTGTTCCGTTAGAGATCGGTATACGTGAAAGTGGAGACTCAGGTACGCCAATTGCTCTTTATGATGAAGCAGGGTCCAAAGTATTTTCTGATATTGCTAAAAACACTGCAAAAGAACTAAATAGTTTGTAAGCCTTATTTAGCTAACCTGCCGCTCAGAATTCTTCCAATAAGGCTCACGCAATTGACGGCGTAGTACTTTTCCTGAAGCGTTACGAGGAAGCACATTCACAATATCAACTGACTTGGGGCATTTATACCCTGCTATCTTTGTTTTAGCATATGCAATAAATTCTTTTTCTACAAAATTAGCATCTGGACTCAATACTAAAATAGCCTTTACTGCCTCTCCCCATTTTTCACTAGGCACGCCTATAACTGCTACATCTGCAATGCCTGGGTAACCAAAAAGACCATTCTCAACTTCAGCGGGGTACACATTTTCGCCGCCAGAAACTATCATGTCTTTTAGTCTGTCGTGAATATAGAGATACCCATCTGCATCAAAATAACCGACATCCCCTGAATGAAACCAACCATTACGTATAGCATTTTCAGTTGCTTCTGGTCTTTTCCAGTAGCCCTTCATAACAAATTTAGACTTAATAATGATCTCACCAACTTCGCCCTGCGGTACTTCATCACCCTTACCATCTATACATTTAATTTCAGCGTTAGGATAAGGTATGCCACATGAACGAAGTTTTCCCATTTTAGGGTCATGGGCTTCTGGTAACATGTAGGTAGCAGCCCCTGTTGTTTCTGTGAGCCCATAAACCTGAGTAAATTTACAGCCAAATATCTCCACAGCCTCTAACAATAAGCTTTCTGCAATAGGAGATGCGCCATATGCCATAATATGGAACGATGAAAAATCTCTGCTCCTTATGTTTGGAATCTGTACAAGCATTAAAATTACAGCTGGCACAAGAAACCCATGCCGAATCTTCTGTTGCTCAATTAAATCTAATATATGATAGGGGTTAATTTCCCTTAATATTACGGCCTTTGACCCTTGGATTAGACTAAGTAAGCCTATATTAACTCCCGCAATATGAAAAAATGGCATTGCATCAAGAACTGGATCACCAACTTCATAAGCCGCCCAATCAAGCTCTCTTGCTTGCTCAAAAAAACTCAAAAAATTATTATTGGTGAGCTGGACCCCTTTGGGAAGCCCTGTTGTGCCTGAAGTATACAGTTGTAAAACATCATCATTACCTTGATGGGTTAAGCAAGGATCCTTTTTGCTTTCTTTATCACGCCACATCTCAAAAGGAAGCCATTCACTATGCTCACCATCTAATATAAAAATATTTTTCAGTTTTGGGCAATCTGCTATAATAGAATGAACTACTTCAAAATACTCTTTGCTAACAAATAGAGCAACTGCATCACTGTCACTTAAAATAAATTTTAGCTCGGGGGCAGCAAGCCTATTGTTAATTGCAGCCATAGTCGCTCGGCATTTATTAGCTCCAAATAAAATTTCCCAATATAAATCGGTATTTTTACCCAGATAGGCAATTCTGTCATTAGGGAGGACACCAAGTGCAATTAATCCATTTGCTACTTTATTAGAACGTATATCAAGAGCGTCATAAGTTATCTCAGTCCCCTCAAACCAAATCGCAGTTTGATTGCCCCTCAACTGTGACTGATGCCTAGGAATATCTGCCAGAAATGGCATAGAATTTGTATCTATCATAAAAACTCTCTACTAATCTCATGAACTTAGCCAATAAGTGCAATAATATCAATAATAGTTAGTTAAGGCTAACAATAGAGGTTTTAAACCAATACCATAATACACATAATAATTTAGCTGTGTATTTATAGTGCATATAAACCCTTTGGAAAATAACGATTATGTAACCACTTCTTTTGTTACCCTTTTTACTACTTGTTTTATTATTATTTTTTAAAA
>JABGVR010000212.1 GCA_018645985.1 Hellea sp.
GGTAGGTATAGTTACAAATAGGGACGTAAGGTTCGCCGATGACCCTGAAGAGCTAGTTTCAAACCTGATGACAACAAATATCGTTACAGTGAAAGAAGGTATATCTGAGTCCGAAGCGCGCGCATTACTGCATAAGCATCGTATCGAGCGCCTTCTCGTTGTAGATGATAAGTATAGGTGCGTTGGGCTAATTACTGTCAAAGATATGGATAAGGCACTTAGTCATCCTAATGCGTGCAAAGATAGTAGAGGTCGTTTGAGAGTGGCAGCAGCTTCCACAGTTGGTCAATCCGGTTATGATCGGGCAATTGCTTTAATGGATGCTGGGGTTGACGCTGTTGTGATTGATACAGCGCATGGTCACTCCAGTAAAGTAATTGAGATAGTAAAGCGTTTAAAAACTGATTATCCAAACTCTCAGATCATAGCAGGCAACATTGCTACAGCTGAAGCGGCAGATGCTCTCATAAAAGCTGGGGCAGATGCCATAAAGGTAGGTATAGGTCCTGGCTCAATATGTACTACAAGAATTGTTGCGGGAGTTGGGGTGCCTCAACTAACGGCTATTGTGGATGTCTGTAGAATTGCTAATAAAGCTGGAATACCAGTTATAGCAGATGGGGGTATCAAATACTCTGGCGATATGGCCAAGGCCCTTGCCGCAGGTGCTGAATGCGCTATGGTTGGGTCACTTTTAGCTGGTGCAGAGGAAACGCCGGGGGAGGTTTTTCTATATCAGGGACGATCTTATAAGTCATATAGGGGCATGGGTTCTGTATCTGCTATGGCCAGAGGTTCCGCTGATAGATATTTTCAGAAAGAAGTTAGCGATAAAATGAAGTTAGTTCCAGAGGGTATCGAAGGTAGAATAGCTTTTAAAGGACCTGTTGGGCCAATATTGCATCAATTATTGGGTGGAATTAAGGCTGCCATGGGATACACAGGATCAAAAACAATTAAGGAACTTCATAAAAATGCTAAATTTATTAAAATAACAAATGCAGGTCTTCGTGAAAGCCATGTACATGATGTTCACATCGCAAGAGAAGCCCCCAATTATTCTATGCCAGGATAATTATTAATATTTTGTATTGTCGTTGTTAAACACTGTGATGATATTATTGATCAACTAAGTAATATTTCTAAGTCTGAAATATTAATATTAAGAGTAAATACATGCTATTAGGTGGACGTATTAAAGCTGCTATCGAGGTTCTTGATGACATACTTAATCGAAAAACGCCTGCCACATTGGCATTGCGTGACTGGGGTAAATCTAATCGTTACGCAGGTTCGAAAGACAGGTCAGCAATCGGTAATTATGTTTACGATGCTTTACGTTGTAAAAACTCATTAGAATTCAGAATGAATAACGATAAACCTCGTGCTCTAATTCTTGGCTCGGCTGTTTTTATTGGAGAAAGAACGACTGAGGAATTATTTGAAGCATTTGAAAATAACAAGCATTCACCTGGACAGTTAACTAAAGATGAAATTTTAAAGCTTTCTGGCTCAATAGATTTAAGTGGTGCTCCTGATTGGGTCAGGGCTGATATTCCAGAATGGATATGGCCCGCTTTTGAAAATAATTTCTCGGACAGTGCTATAGATGAGGGGAACGCCCTTACTAAAAGACCACCACTTGACCTGAGGGTAAATACATTAAAGTCAAATGTATCAGATGTGATTAATGAATTAAAAGACAAAAATATTAAAAAATGCGCGATTTCCCCAGTAGGGTTGAGAATAGCAGCAGCACGTGCTGATGGAAGATTACCTAATATTCAAATTGAGGAAAGTTATCAGACTGGAGCAGTTGAAATACAAGATGAAGGCTCTCAGATTGTAAGCTTGCTTGTTGATGCAAAGCCAGGAGAAACTATTTTAGATTATTGCGCTGGAGCAGGGGGTAAGACATTAGCGTTAGCGGCAGATATGCAAAACCAAGGCACTGTTTTTGGTTTTGATATAGATAAACGTAGGCTCTCTCCACTTTATCAAAGAGCTCAAAGGGCAGGAGCTAATATTATAGATATTCGTCAGCCGCCGTCTGAAAGCCTTAAAGATTTAGTGGGTAAAATGGATAGAGTTTTGGTTGATGCCCCTTGTACGGGTCTAGGTACATGGAGAAGAAAGCCAGATTCTAAGTGGCGTTTGAATGAAGATGGACTCGAGCTTAGAAATAATGAACAACGTTCAGTTTTAAACAGCGCTAAAGGTTTTGTTAGACCAGGGGGTCTACTTTTTTATGTAACATGTTCAATGCTTGCTGAAGAAAATGAAGCTCAAGTTTATGATTTCATTGAAAAAAATGATAATTTTAGATTACTTTCTGCGGGTGAGGTATGGGAGGAAAAATTTGGGGCTGATGCGCCTAAGCCTTGGTCCGCTGATGGGTGTTCTCTTACGCTCACACCATCATCAACAAATACAGATGGTTTCTTTTTTGCAGTTATGGAGAGAAAAAAATGAGTCATGCTCATCATGAAAAACTGTTGATTATTGATTTTGGTTCGCAGGTTACAAAACTCATAGCGAGGCGAGTACGTGAGAGTGGTGTTTACTCGGAGGTGCACCCTTACAATAAAATCGATAAGGAGATGCTCGAAAAATTTGCACCAAAAGCAATTATACTATCTGGAGGTCCTAATAGTGTAACTGGTATAGGCACTCCGCGGGCTGACAACCATATTTGGAGCATGGGAATTCCAATTCTAGGTATTTGTTACGGTCAGCAAACTATGTGTGCACAACTCGGGGGGGCGGTTGAAAGTTCAGAAGACAAAGAGTTTGGCAGGGCAGACATGACCGTATTGGATGACAGTCAATTATTCGAAGGCCTCGATAAAGAGGAACGGGTCTGGATGTCTCACGGTGACCGGGTGGTATCTATACCCGATGGTTTTAAAGTAATTGGTACCTCCCAGCATGCACCTTATGCAGCGATTTCTGATGTAAAGAAAAGATTTTACGGCGTTCAGTTTCACCCAGAGGTGGTTCATACTTTGAATGGGTCTAAGATATTAAAAAACTTCACACATAAAATATCAGGTTTTAAGGCTGATTGGACAATGGCTTCCTTCAAAGGTGAGATGATTGAAGCTATAAAAGAACAGGTTGGGTCAAGCCAAGTAATTTGTGGTCTTTCTGGCGGAGTCGATAGTTCTGTTGCTGCTGTTCTAATACATGAAGCAATTGGTGATCAATTGACATGTGTCTATGTAGATACTGGGATGATGCGTAAAGGAGAAACCGAACAGGTAGTTTCATTGTTTAAAGAGCATTATGATATGAACCTCATAGCAGTTGATGCAAGTGAAGAGTTTCTTAAATTATTAATGGGTGTCTCTGATCCAGAAAAAAAACGTAAAATCATCGGAGGAACTTTTATTGATATATTTGAACGTGAAGCAAAAAAAATAGGAGGAGCTAAATACCTTGCTCAGGGTACATTATACCCAGATGTTATTGAGTCGGTGAGTTTTGATGGTGGGCCATCTGTCACTATAAAATCACATCACAATGTTGGGGGTTTGCCTGAGAGAATGGACATGGAGCTTGTTGAGCCTTTACGGGAGCTCTTTAAAGATGAAGTGCGTGAGTTGGGAAAAGAGCTTGGTCTTCACAAAGACTTTGTTGAACGCCATCCATTTCCCGGTCCTGGCCTTGCAATAAGGTGCCCAGGCATAATAACAAAAGATCGTTTGGATATATTAAGGGAAGCAGATTCCATTTACCTTGACCAGATAAAAAAACATAATCTTTACAATAGTATATGGCAGGCATTTGCTGTAATACTTCCAGTTCAAACTGTTGGTGTTATGGGTGATGAGCGTACATATGAAAATGTGCTAGCTTTAAGAGCTGTGACTTCTACTGATGGAATGACCGCTGATTATTACCCTTATTCACACGAGTTTTTAGGTGAAACTGCGACAAGAATAATTAATGAAGTCAGAGGAGTAAACAGAGTTGTTTATGATATAACATCTAAACCACCTGGTACCATTGAGTGGGAGTAAAAGACCTAATGATCACTTATATCGCTATTGACTAAGTTAGGCCATGAAAATATGAGTTAACAAAGGGTTCAAACTTTTCTAATTTGGAGATCTACGTTAGTGTCTGTGTTTTTTCGTCCTCTTAATAGTAATAATGTATTTCATTTTTTTGAAGATAAAAACTTACCAAACAACATTAAAACAATTTCTTATGAGCTAGGGGCTGATTA
>JABGVR010000213.1 GCA_018645985.1 Hellea sp.
AAGGACCATGCAATTGACAAATATATGCCTGGAATGATCAATAGTATATATCCTATGGCGACTCCAATTATCATGATGAGACTGTAAACCAAAGTCTTCCACCACATTCCGTTATCAAAGCCTGACGAGAAAGAGTCTGCAATGACCACTTCTTTCCCTCTTGCAACTTTTAATAAGAATTTACAGAGGCCAGCAAGTAGTGCTGGCAGCACAAGTAGTCCTATTATAGTAATGCCTGCAAGCAGCATGAGCCCGAAGTAGATGATTATATTAAAAAATATTACCCAGTATGATGCCTTTCCTAGGTGGAAAGCTATCGAAAGGTATTTTTCTATAGAGAAGTTTTTCATAGTTACCCCCGCTTAGGAGTAAGCATAGGCGCGGCTCAGTTTGATATCAACAGTGAATAAATATTTGAATTATTAATTATAGATGGCGGCCCCGAGAGGATTCGAACCTCCGACCTAGTGATTAGGAATCACTCGCTCTATCCAACTGAGCTACGGGACCTTTAAACAAGTATGTTTCTATAAACAAATCATAATTAATTTAAATCTCTTTTTAGCTTTTCAATTTTCACATGGAGAGTGTTTAGAAAGTTTGACCGATCTTTACTAGAAAAAGGTTTTGGCCCGCCTATGTTGGGCATGTCTGCTCCGGCTCTAAGGTCTGCCATTATAGCTCTTGTAGCAATTGCACCGCCTATTGAGTCTTTAGTGAAGCTTTTCCCATTAGGCGCGATAACTAAACCGTCAGTTTTAAGGCACCGCTCAGCTAATAGTATATCTGAGGTTATAGTAATTGACATATTGTCTACATTATTAGCGATATAATCGTCTGCAGCATCAAAATTCTCTGAAACAATTTGAAGGTTTATCAATGGCTCCCTTGGCACTCTAATGAAAGAATTACTTACAACGATAACTTCCACATTGTGGCGGCGCGCTACTTTATAAGTCTCTTCTCTAACTGGACAAGCATCTGCATCAATATAAATCTTCAATGGCATAAGTTACTTTTAACGTTTACATAGACATGTGTTTAAGAAAATAAATTACTTACTTATTAGCTTTTTAGCTCCCTTGATAGGTCTAATCTCATGTGCACCTAAAAATGAGCCCGTTTTAAAAGTGGCTGTAGCAACTAATTTTTTAACAACAGCTGATACACTTGTGGAAGTTTTTAAAAGATCTACAGGTATTGAGGTTCTGCTTATATCAGGTTCCTCTGGGCAATTAGCAACACAAGTTATAAACGGTGCGCCCTATGATATATTTCTTTCAGCCGATGATGTGTATCCTTCAAAATTATCTTCATTGGGATTTGCAGATGCCCAAACACAATTAACCTATGCCTTGGGGCAATTAGTTTTATATGGTGCCGGGGATGTAGAGCAAAACTTAAAATCGGGAAATTTTTACAAGTTGGCTTTAGCAAATCCTAAGGTGGCGCCGTACGGCCTTGCTGCTGACCGTGTAATCAATAATCTTAATATTAGAAGTAATGTGGAGGGTAGAACTGTTTACGGACAAAATGTTGGTCAAGTTTATGGATTTGTAAAAACTGGAAATGCTGATTTGGCTTTTGTAGCTCTGTCACAAGTAAAAGATATTAAAAAACCGTATTGGAGAATACCACAAATCTTTTATAGTCCAATAATGCAAGATGCTATTTTATTAAGGCCCGGCCTCACAAATAAAGCCGCTCATGATTTTTTGAACTTCTTAAGTTCAGATGAGGCCCGCAAGATCATTATAAAGTCTGGATATGAGGTGCCTCAGAATGGTTGAATTTGGGCCATTAATATTAACATTAAAGTTATCCTTGGTGGTAACAGTATTGTTACTTTTTATTGGAACCCCATTGGCATGGTGGCTTTCATGCACACGTTCAAAACTTAAGTCTTTTATTGAAGCCTTAACTGCCCTCCCTTTGGTTTTACCTCCTACTGTTTTAGGGTTTTATTTGCTTATTTTATTTAATCCTACATCGCCCATTGGATCTTTTTGGATAAATATTACTGGCGAAAGCTTAAGCTTTTCCTTTTTTGGAATTGTGTTGGCTTCTGTTATTTATTCACTCCCATTCATGGTGCAACCTTTACAGAGCGCGTTCGAAAATGTTGGCTTCGAGATTAGAGAGGCTGCAGCGAGTTTGCGTGCTAGCCCATTGGATGTATTTATAAAAATTGTTGCCCCCTTATCAAAACGCGGCTTCCTAACAGCTTCAATTTTGACCTTTGCGCATACGCTGGGGGAGTTTGGCATTATTTTAATGGTGGGAGGAAATATCCCAGGACGCACAAAAGTAATGTCGATTGCAATCTATGAGCATGTTGAGACTTTAGATTACAATCAAGCTCATATTCTTTCTGGAATGTTATTAGTATTTTCTTTTTGTGTGCTATTTTTGATCTACACTTTTAATCGCAGGCATCCTTTAAATGTCGGATAAATTGAAAATAAATATTTTAAAAAAACTTGGAAGAATAACCCTTAACGTTAACCAATCTTTGCCAAGTAAAGGCATCACCGTTATATTTGGACCAAGTGGTTCTGGGAAAACAAGTATTTTAAAATTACTATCAGGCTTCATGCGTCCAGACTCAGGTATTATTCAAATGAATGAATTATGGTATGATAGCAAAAATAAGGTAAACGTCCCAGCCTATAAAAGACCAATTGGGTACATGTTTCAAGATGGGCGTTTGTTTCCGCATTTAAATGTATTACAAAACCTCGAATTTGCAAAAAAACGCGCACCAAAAGCGATGCCCCTTGATGAAATAATTTCTATTTTTGAACTGGAATCTTTATTATCTGAATACCCATCTGTGTTATCCGGCGGGGAAACTCGGCGCGTGGCTCTTGCTAGGACTGTTTTATCAGCCCCTGAAATATTATTTTTAGACGAACCACTAATAGGTTTGGACCGAGCGCGAAAACGCTCCATTATACCTTTTATTGAAAACCTAGTTAAAAAATTTGATATACCCTGCATCTATGTCACGCATGACATAGAAGAAGTCTGCAGATTGGCTGATCACGTAATGTTATTGTCATCAGGTAGAGTTAAGGATTTTGGCTCACTTGATGAAATACTACCTCAACTAGATGTGGCTACATTAGACACTGATACTAAACTCTCTTCGTTGTTTTCAGGAATGATAATTTCTCAAGATAAAGAGTTTTCCATGATTAATGTTGATATTGGCGGAGCAATAATTAAGGTTCCGGGTGTATCTAGACGTTATAGCGGAAAGAAAATATTTATTAGAATAAATGCTGATGATATTTCTATTGCCTTAGTCCCACCTAAAAAAATCAGTATACAGAATTGTATAGAAGCTATGATAGTTGGTATTAGTGTTGATGTTCAATCGCCCTACGCTTTAGTAAAAGCAAGATTTTCTGACTTAGAAATTACAGCCCGGATTACAAGGGCGGGGGTTAAGTCTCTAAAGCTTACTGAAGGTAAAACGATATATATGCTGATAAAAAGCGTTAGTTTTGATAGTCACTTATAATAAAAATCTATTTCTTTAATGGATTTGACAAAATCAAATTTGGTTTATACCAATAGAAGAAAAGTGCGGGAAAAAATATGAACATTAAGCAGCTGTTACAAAGTACTGTCATTACTGTAGGCGGGCTAGCAATAGCTTCCTGCGGTGGAGGCGGCGGTGGAACTGGAAGCACAGTAACTCCACCAGCCCCGCCACCACCTGATACTCAAGCCCCCTCATTAGAATTTAGTCCGAGTACTTTGACTGTAGTTTCAACGGGTACTGGTTCATCTACTTTAACAGCTACTGACAATGTCGGGATCACAACAGGCCCTGACGTTTCTTGTACAAATGGAGGTGACTTTTCCAATGGTGTATTTACTGCCCCAGCAACAAGTGAGACTTTAACTTCTGAGTGTACGGCAACAGCTAGTGATGCCGCTGGCAATGAAGGGTCTGCTACTTTAACAGTGACTGTTGAACCCGATACCACTGCACCTGTTGTTAGCTTCAGCGTTGCAAGTATAACTGTAAATTCCGGTCAGACATCAGCAGTAAGTCTTACAGCTACTGATGATGCCGCAGTGACGTCTTTAACGACAACATGCACTAACGGGGGCTCTTTTTCAGATGGTGTATTCACTGCGCCTACTGTAACCATTGCAACTAATCTTGTATGTACCGCTACTGCCACTGACGCTGCTGGAAATAGTGCTAATGCGACATTGAATGTTACTGTTGAGCCTTTACCTGATGATGTGAAAATCACTGGGAAGATAACATACGATCTTGTACCTTTAAATACATCAACTAATGGATTAAATTACGGCGCTACAGTGCAAACAGCGGCGCCGGGATTAACAGTAGAAGCTCGTGATGCTACCGGTAATATTCTAGACTCGGATGTTACCGATTCCACTGGTGATTATTTACTAACCGTGCTGCCAAATACAGATGTACAAATTGTTGCCAAAGCAGAAATATTGCAAGCAGCAAGTGCGGGTAGTGCAAGTTGGGATGTAAAGGTTGTAGATAATACAAATTCTGGTGCCATTTATGAGTTAACGGGAAGCTTATCTACCTCAGGGGGAGGAGATTCCACCCGTAATTTAAATGCCGAATCTGGGTGGGGAGGTAGTTCATATACTTCAACAAGGGCCTCTGCTCCATTTGCAATGCTTGCTCCAACTTATGTTGCCATTCAAAAAATGATTGCGGGTGATCCAGATGCCGCGTTCCCAGTAATGAAATTTAATTGGAGCGTAAATAACCGCGCTGTTAGCGGTAATGATTCCACGGGTGATATAGGGACTTCGTCTTACAAAGGAAATGGTAACGTTTATATTCTGGGTGATGCTGACTCTGATACAGATGAGTTTGATGATCACGTAGTAGTTCACGAGTGGGGGCATTATTTCGAGGATCAAATGTCCCGTTCAGATTCTATAGGCGGTCCGCACAGCGGGGGGCAAAAACTCGATATGCGTGTTGCTATGGGGGAGGGTTTTGGTAATGCTCTTTCAGGTATGGTGACCGATGACCCTTTTTATCGTGATAGTAGCGGCTCTGGTCAGTCGCAGGGTTTTTCAATAAATGTAGAAAGCAATGACAGCACAGGTTGGTATGATGAGCGGACCACAGCTGGTGTGCTGTATGATCTTTATGATAGTGACAGCGATGGTGATGATACTTTGTCCTTTGGGATGGGACCTATATATTCAGCTTTTACAGCTACTAGCTATTCCAATCACCCAGCGTTTAGCTCTATATTTTCATATTTAGCAGAATTAAAATCGCAGCAAACGTCTGATGCAACAGCAATTGAAACATTTGCTACCGCGCGTGGTATCAATTCAACAGAAAATTATGGCGCGGGCGAAACAAATAATGGCGGGCTGGCGTCCAATCTTCCTATTCATAAGTCAGTGGATGTAAACGGTGCAGCCGTTGAAATTTGTTCCGTTGATGATAATGGCGATTACAATAAACTCGGAAACCGTGCATTTTTAAAGTTTACAGCTACAGCCGCAAGTCACACATTAACAATGACAAAGACTTCTGGTTCAGACGGCAGGGACCCTGACTTTGTTGTTTATAAAAATGGCGTTCGGGTTCAGGTGTCACAAGAAGCCGGTGATACTTCAGAAACCCTCACGGCTACTCTATCGGCAGGAGATCATGTAATTGATGCGTATGATTACCCTAATGTTGGGGATCAGGGAACTTCTGGTGATTCTTGCTATAACTTTACGATAACACGATAGGTGGGTGGAAAATGAATATTGCTAAAATAACTTTTAAGTCACTGTTGTCCATATCCATCTTAGGGTTTGCATATGCATCAGCCTACGCAAGTGATAGTTCAAAAGACTTGAACAGTACCTATCAAAAGCCAGGAGCAGATATAAGACATATTCATAATTTGAAACCCCAGCTATCTCGAGGCGGGATGGAAACTTTTACTTTAACTCTCAACGAGGGTTATGGGGAAGGTGCGCTTGAGATATCTCTTGGAACTAATGAAAACCTTGAGATATTTTCAACATCTGTCCAAGCAAGTTTTGATATGTCAAAAGGAAAAACGCACACAATGGACATATCATTTAGAGCAAAAACAAACGGACGACATTTTATCAATGTATTTGCAAGAGCCGTGAATCCATCAGGGCAGTTCCAAACGAGAGTGTTTTCAATTCCCGTTCAAGTCGGGGCTAAAGTCCCTGAAAAGCCTCACCCAGGCTTAAAAACCTTACAGGACGGCACTAAAGTTATAGAGATGAAGGCCACAGAAGAAGTTATCTTCGATTAAGCATAGCTCCCAAATTTAGTTTTTATTCTGCAGCTTCGCTTTCGAGTGGAACACTCAAGCGCGTTAGCATTTCTTTAGGAATAACTTGCCAGAATTTTCCACGTTCAAGTTCCCATTCTGCTAATAGACTTTTAGAAAAATTTGATCCAGTTTGAGCTGCATGTTTGCCTATGAGTGTTTTGCATTCATCTTCATAATGTTCATTGCTTAACCTTTGCCATACTACGCTGTCAGGGTTAACTGCTTTTTCGAAGTTATCTTCTTCGTCATAAACATAAGCCATCCCGCCCGTCATGCCTGCACCAAAATTATCACCCACTTTTCCGAGAATAACTGCTATCCCGCCGGTCATATACTCACAACCATTTGTCCCGCAGCCCTCGAC
>JABGVR010000214.1 GCA_018645985.1 Hellea sp.
CCAAGTATCAAAGCTTCTAAATCTGCATCAAATACTTCTTTTTTTGAGTCTGCTAACTCTTTAAATGCTACAAAAACTGACTTTAATTGGTTATCTGACAGATCAAAACCAATCTTTTCAGCTCGGCTTTTTAAAGCTGCTCTTCCTGAATGCTTACCTAAAACAAGGTTATCAGTTGAAACACCTACATCCTCAGGTTTCATGATCTCGTATGTCTCACGATTAGCTAAGACGCCATGTTGATGTATTCCACTCTCATGAGCAAAAGCATTTTTTCCAACTATTGCTTTATTGCGGGGCACTGGGTTTCCGGTTAATGTAGCAAGTAGCTTTGAAGCACCATATATACCCTCAGTTTTAATATCGGTAGAGAGACCATAAAAGTCCTTACGCGTATTTAAGGCCATAACAACCTCCTCAGTAGCACAATTTCCAGCTCTTTCACCAATACCGTTAAGAGCGCATTCTACCTGCCTTGCCCCGCCTCGAATGGCAGCAAGGGAATTAGCAACAGCCAAACCAAGGTCATCATGACAGTGCGCTGAAAATATAGTCTCACCACAGCCTTCAATCTGACTTGTAAGAAATTCAAATAATTTTTGAATCTCCTCAGGGGTTGTATATCCTACAGTGTCAGGAATATTAATTGTTGTAGCTCCTGCCTTTATTGCAGCCTCAACAACTCTTCTAAGGTAATCTTTTTCAGTTCTAATTGCATCTTCACATGAAAATTCAACATCATCAGTATAATTTCTTGCTAGCTTTATACCTGCAATCGCACGATTAACTATTTCATCTTTAGACATTTTTAATTTATATTCGCGATGCAATGGGGACGTTGCAATAAAGGTATGAATTCGGCCTGAATTAGCTAGCTTAATTGCTTTCCCACTCGAGCGAATATCGTTTTCATTGCAGCGTGCTAGAGAACAAATTGTGCTGTTTTTAATATTTTCAGCTATTGTCTTAATTGCTTCGAAATCACCAGGTGATGCAGCAGCAAACCCAGCCTCAATAACATTAACACCCAAACTTTCTAATGCTTGGGCCATTGCAAGTTTCTGGCCGGAAGACATTGAAAAGCCTGGCGCTTGTTCTCCATCTCTTAGGGTCGTATCAAAAATTATAACTTTATTTTTATTCATCATCATGAATTCTCTGAATGTTATCTATCTATTGGCCTCTAAGCTCTTTCAGCATGCTTTCGTTTTCCTACTTTCTCAGCGCTGACCACATTATAGAGCCGTTCTAATTGTTTACATAATGTATCTAAATTACTTGGTCCGCCCGTATCTTCAATATGAACCAGTAAATCAAAGTCACCATCCACACGCTGTGTGCAATGTACGTCTCTATAATCATAACCTCGACGTTCAATAGTTCCTAAAGCCCTAATTAAAGTTCCGCTAACATCATGAAGTACAATTTTAAGTTTACCTTGAACACCCGAAGGTACAAATATCTTATCTCTCTGTAATTCTACCATTGCAGTATTCCTAACGTTCCATCATATCAGCATTGCTTCGCCCTGGCGGTACAAGAGGCCAAACATTTTCATATGTGTCTATTTTTACATGCATCAATATTGGTCCTGTTGCAGAAAGTAATCTTTCAATACCAGCATCAACTTCATCACCTTTTGTGATAGTGAATGCATCAATCTGAAAAGCTTTAGCAACCATCGCAAAATCAGGGTTGTCATCTAAATTTACTTCTGAATAATTTTTTTCAAAGAAAACTTCTTGCCATTGGCGAACCATACCAAGAGCGGAGTTATCTAACAATACAATCTTTAAAGGTATATCATATCTAAATAAAGTAGCCAATTCTTGTATATTCATCATTATTGAACCGTCACCAGATACTGTTATTACAGTACGATTTGGAGCGCCCAACTTTGCCCCAAGGCCAGCAGGCAAGCCAAAACCCATAGTTCCCAAGCCACCAGATGTGATATGGTCTTTTGGATTATCAAAGTAGCAATGCTGAGCTACCCACATCTGATGTTGTCCAACATCACATGTAATTATCGCGCTGCTCTCCACACGTCTTGAAAGGTCATGAAGTAACTTAGGGGCATAAACCCCTCCTGTTTTCATATTTCCTATTGGGGACTTGTAGTCCCACTCATGTTCTTCGCGACGCGAAAAGCAAATACGTCTCCAATCCTCACATTTAGCTTCCCCTGGGTTCAATGCTGCTAAATTCTTTTTCAATGAACC
>JABGVR010000215.1 GCA_018645985.1 Hellea sp.
CGATTATCTACCCAAGGATACCTCACCAGCTCTAAATCTTACAAGAACTCTACAATTATTCATTTCACTATTTTTTGGTGGATTGAATTTCCACTGCTTAATCGCTTTATTAGCAGGCACATCGAATAATCCATCAGGAAGAGACCTTTCAATTATAATATCTTTTGTCTCGCCATATTCATTCACGTTGAGCTTTACCAGAACCCATCCTTGTCGCCCTGATCTAAAAGCTCTTCTTGGGTAAATGGGAAGAACAAACTTACTCACAGCCAGAGTCTCCCCCCCTATGCAATCATTAAGGTCAGTATACCCTTTAACCCATGGGTCTGGCGGGTATTGGCTTACTGGTTTAAAGACTTTTGTGTTGGTACAGCCAATCAAAATAAAAAGAGGTAGTATAGGTTGAAAAAACTTCACTCAGCTTCACCGAACTTGGATTTAACGAGATCAACCAAAGCCTGAATGGCAACCTCTGCTTCCTCGCCTGATGCAGAAACTGTTATACTTTCACCGCAAGCAGCACCCAATAGCAGTAGTTCCATTACTGAGTCAGCTTCAACTGTTTCAGCACAAACATCATTATGACTACGGACAGTAATTTTAGCATTGTACCTTAACACACACTCCATGAATTTATTAGATGCACGGGCATGAAGCCCCCTTTTATTCGTGAGTGTAACTGTTGCAGTTTTTTCTAAACTCAAGTTCAAGTTTTACCTGCTAATATTTGCGAAGCAATCGCGATGTAACGCTGACCAGCTTCTTTTGCCTTTTGAGCTGCATTAGACAACGATGTATCTTTACGTGCTTCAGCAAGTTTTATCAGCATGGGAAGATTTACTCCGGCAAGAACTTCAACCTTACCTTCACGAAGCATTGAGATAGCTAGATTAGAGGGTGTGCCGCCAAACATGTCCGTAAGCAAAATTACACCATTTTTAGAATCAACTTTTTTAACTGCTAAGCGAATATCCTCTCTTCGCAATTCCATGTCATCGTCTGGGCCAATGCAAACAGTTTCAAGATTATCTTGCTGCCCCACAACATGCTCTGCCGCATGTTTTAACTCTATAGCTAGTAGCCCATGTGTAACTATGACCAAACCTATCATTCTGTTACCCTATTAAAATTATAAAATTCATTCTTGTCAGTTAATCAATATTTTAAGTTATTGGGAAGTCTTTATTTTATCTTTTATGTATATATTTATGATGCAAGACGTAATTTTATCAGGTAATAAGACCTCTTTGAATTAAATTATAGAGAGACATATGTCATTTTTACAATCACTTATAATTTACCTTTTAAACCCCCTTCTATCAATATTGTTTTGGGTTTTTGTGGCATATATGATTTTTTCATGGTTAATTGCGTTTAACATTATTAATATGCGCAATCATTCTACAGTTAGAATTTATAATCTGATAAGAAAAATTTGCGATCCAATTCTAGATCCTATTCGCAAGATAGTTCCACCTTTAGCTGGTTTAGATATGGCGTTTTTAGTTGTTGTGTTAGGGTTAAGCTGGATACGTGGCTATTTAGTACCACAATTATATATAGTTTTTGCCTAATTAAGAATCACAGACTTTCAGCAAGTAGTCTCCATAACCACTTTTCTCTAAGTCTTTTGCCAGAATCATAATATCACTTTTTGTAATCCAGTTATTTTTATAAGCTATTACCTCTGGACAACATATTCTTATGCCTTGACGAGATTGTAATACATTAACAAATTGAGCAGCTTCAAAAAGTGACTTGTGTGTCCCTGTATCGAGCCAAGTAACCCCGCCTCGCAATATATTTACTTTCAACAATTCCTTTGAAAGGTATATTTTGTTTAATGAAGTAATCTCTAACTCATGACGGCCAGATGGCCTTATCATATGCGCATATTTTGAGGCATTACCATCATAAAAGTAGAGTCCAGTAACCGCATAATAAGACTTAGGTGCAACAGGTTTTTCTTCTATTGATAAAACTCGTCCTGATTTATCAAAATCCACTACCCCATATCGACTAGGATCATTAACCCGGTACCCAAATATAGTGGCCCCATCATCAAGTGACATAGCTTTCTGAAGGCCATTAGAAAAAGTTTCACCATAAAAAAGATTATCACCCAGAATTAAAACACAGTGCTCACCATTCAAAAAATCTTCAGCTATAATCAAAGCTTCCGCAATTCCGCGCGGAGTATTTTGAATTCCATAAGTGAAATTTATACCCCATTTAGAGCCATCACCTAATAATCTTTTAAAGTTTATCTGCTCGTGAGGCGTCGTAACAATCATTATTTCTCTAATACCCGCTTCCATTAGTACCGAAAGGGGGTAGTAGATCATCGGTTTATCATAAATAGGTATTAATTGCTTTGAGGTTGCTATGGTGGAGGGATGCAAACGTGTACCTGTACCGCCTGCAATAATAATTCCTTTTCTCGAAATTTCACTCATATGAACTTCTTATCCAATTTACTTAAATGCGCAAGTGCGACACCCCTACATTTGATCACTTAGATTTTAAAGGCTAGAAATAATAATGATCGAAGAAATAGCACATTTCATGTTAATATTAGCCCTCTATGGATCATTGGCCCAAGGGTTTTTTTCACTATCAGGTGCTCACAAAAATTCAGTAAGTATGATGCGCGCTGGCCGCTACGCATCTATAACTGTTTTTGCTCTAACGTTTTTTTCTTTTTTGATTTTGATATCAGCTTTTGTTAATTCAAATTTTAGTCTTTCATTAGTATCAAGTCATTCGCATACACTTAAGCCGTTATTATATA
>JABGVR010000216.1 GCA_018645985.1 Hellea sp.
TGACAATTAACTGTGTGGGAAACGGTTAACACGCCGGCTAAAATTGGGCAAGGACGCCCAATCACAACAACATTCTTTTAATAGTCAATGCCTCTATCACACATTTCCCAGTCATTATTGACTAGGCTCAAAATACCCAAATTCTACCTGTACCTGATCTTGCTTTTTTCGTTACCCGTGTACAGCATACCAAGCACACCTCAACCTGGAGACATCTACAGCTCTGATGATATCTGGGAAAACTTAATTTATTTTCACGATGCTGAGTTTAAGATAAGAAATAGAAAATTTCTTTTTAGCTTTGATAACCCCTCACCGAAGCTTGAAAAGCAACTCACAATACAAGCTATAAAGGACAGCCCACGGTTAGCATGCCGTTTTCCTGCACGTTATTCGTATTTATTACGAAAAGGATTTTTGGAGAAGCAAAAACTAAACTGCCCCGAACTTACGGAATATAAAAATAAGGTAGCAGCTGATAGGTTTTATTATATTTTTGCATCAAAAAACTACAGCTCAATAACCAGCATGATGGGGCACGGGATGATTGCAGCAGAAGGTACTAATTCCAGAGGAAAGAAGGTACGTCATGCCTATTCATTTTTTGCCGATCTCAGTGATACTAACTTACCGTCTTTATTTTATAACTCTTTTCTAGGTGGTATGGATGGCGCTCTGGTTCTGAGACCTCTCAAAAATGAATTAGATAGGTACCTTGTAGAGGAAGGAAGGGAGTTGTGGCAGCTAGAACTCAAACTCTCACATAAAAAAAGAGAGCTCCTTAGAGACGCCTTATGGGAGCTAAAGGATATAGAGCCAGAGTACTTGTTCCACACTTTTAATTGTGCAACTTTATTGCAATACACATTAGCTATAGTTGCGCCTGAGACACTAAATCACCGGACCTTTTTTACCAGTCCCCTAGATATATACAGAGCGCTTCAAGAAGAACACTACATCAGCCATATCCAAATTCGGTACGCTCAAAACGCACTAGAGAACTTCGGAGCAACATATCAAGCTGTTCAGCCAACAGAAGAGCTTCAGGATTCATCAATTAGCCTTTATTACAAAGACGGGCTTCACCTGACATTTATGAGTGCATCCCATTCATTTAATACACCCCAAGTTAGCACTGTGTCACAGACAGCCTTGAAGATTGGGGCAATCGATTTAAACCTTTCAAGAAAAGAAATTGAGGAGCTCGCTCTCTACGAATTCCTTGATATCACACCAAAGAAAAAAGTAAGTTCTCATTTTTTTATTGGTAGCTCTAAAAACGACTATGACAACTTCAACAAACAAACAATTAACACCTCAATCTCTTTTGGTAAGACATGGGAGAATGACCGTGTTAGCTTTTCACTTCTTTCGGGCTTGAGGGTTCAGCCTAAAACATTAATCAACCCATTACTTGAAGGCTACCTTACATACAAAATTAATGACTACACCACTATTACATCTACAGCGAATTATCAGACTGACCTCCATCAAAGCCAATATAAACTAAAGGCCAATATAAATAAGCGAATTGGAAAGAGTCATGTGTTATTTTTTGGTGCAGAGACAACAAAGCCAAGAAATTACGACAAACTTAACTTTTTTACTGGACTAGAGTATTACTTTTAATATCATCCTCAATTCTATGAGTTAATATATTATTACTACTTCTTAGCCACCCCTATGCCCTATCCATACCACTTCTCTAAAAACAGAACTGACCTGACTTTCAGAGGATATTACCCTCCCTGGTGATGATGGTAACTTAAACAGTGATTATCTCTGGCTTAAAGAATTAAACTCAGTTGCAGATATAGAAATACTCAATCCTATTGTGAGCTCTATATACGAAAATAATACTGGAACAAGATATAGGAAGACTGATACTGAAAAACACTGGCGACTTTTTTATTTAATGTTACTTAATCTATCACTAGCTAGCATATGTCATCGTTGGTTGCTCGTTTCAATGTCTAAAAATGACACCTTCGCAAATAGAAAAAGCACAGGATATGGCTCATGAGTGGATGGCTAAACATCAATATATTAATTGAGAATAAAGAGAGTTCATATGGCACTACATGATATTAGTGACAAGCGAATAGAAGAGTACATAAGGTATGGCATTCGGCGGAATTACAATTGTTGTGACATTGACCCTATAGCAATCAAGGATATTGAGTGGTCTAGGAAAAAGGTCGATAGTGACGGCGGCACTGATGAAGATCCTGAATTTCATGTTTATGTTGAAGCAACAATAATATGTTTTGTGCTGGAAGAGTCTTGCAGGATAAATGTTACACGTGACGGCTATTTGTTTACAGAAGAAGGATTTGAATTGTCACTCAATAATTATGATGAGTTCTACCCAGACGTAAGCTGGTATGAAGGCATAAGTGATAAGTATTATCAACTTTCAGAAGAGCTTCCGAAAGGTATGGCTTTTATGGTCACCCGCTATTTAAAGGACAACCCTGGTTACTTGTGGCGTTTTCTTGATACCCAAAAATTCCCGAATGAGTTTATCAAAAATATACACAGCAAGCTACTCAGAAATGCTGTTGAGAATCTTTGGGCTGATCATTAGGTGCAGGGTGGTAGCTACTGTTAAGCGGTTGCAAAATTATTGTCATTAGCTGTAAGCTTATATTGGAATATAGTCATTTAAAACAATGAAGTGCAGCTCTATCACTCACTTAATTCGTGTATAATAGGCACATGGTTTTTACTGAATATACCGTATAAAACGGAGAATACTGTAATGGCAGATGATAGAGATTTTAAAGGTCGATTTGTTAAAGGTAATTCAGGGGGTGGTCGTTCGATTGGCGCTACTAATAAAGCCAAGTTACTTGAAAAGCTAACAGCTGAGCATGCCAGTGAAATTGTTGCCAGCATATTAGAAGATGCCAAAAATGGTGACGGTGCCGCGCGTAAGATGTTCATGGATAGATACTTCCCTGTATCAGCGATGCAGATGCAGCAACTTGAAGAACAGATGGCAGAGTTGCGTGAAATGCTGGAGACGCAACATGAATCTAGGTGATATGAAGCGGGAGCTGCAACAGCTAAAGGCTAAAGCAAGCAATAAGAGCCTTAGCAGCATTCCTCACTTTCAGCCAAGTGGCATGGGTCTAGACGAGTGGGAGTCAGTGATTGCCGAGCATAAACCTGATGGGCGCATGCATTTCTGGGTGACCTTTGTTAGCCCTGAA
>JABGVR010000032.1 GCA_018645985.1 Hellea sp.
AACTGGGCGAAACCTTACGTCTCACTCACCAGCAAGCAATAAAGCATGGCCTTAAAACACACCAACTGCTTGTAGCCGAGGGTCCTGCAGCAGGGGCTAAACAAATACTAAGCCAATTACAAGAAGGCGACTTAGCATTGTTGTTGGTGCTTTCAGAGCGAGATCAAGTGTTTGCCATATTAGACCCGGCCCTAACTCATTAAGGGCAGGCTAAAAAGGCACATCTGCTTCTGATTGCATAGCTTCAGGTACATCATCACTTTGCCAATAGCCAATTGATATACCTTGTTGGCCATTTGCTTTCCATTTGAAACCGAAGTGAAATGATCCAAAAGCTCTCAATAATTTAAGCATCCCAGCTTACTTGGAATAAAGGCTGCTTTTAGGAATTAACAACTTAATCAATATTCCTGACAAACTAGTGCCTATAAATACAGACAATGATAAAGATTTGGATTTAATTGGTTTCGGGTGGTGGAAAAATACCCTTACAGATGGTACCAGTATTTTTATTGAATATAGAAATGGCAACTACACATCTTAGACTTTTGGAAAAGTAAATTTGAAAGGGTTCAATCAATACTCTATTTTTTTAGGAAACAAGGATGACTATTCAAGTCGATTAATTGGTTTACATAGAATTAAGCTAAATGCAGATAATCAACCTACTAAAAAAAATGGCTGAAACCCGCCGGTAGAAAATAAAAATCAAAGCATATAGACTCATATATGAAATTTTTTAATACTTTTAAAAATTAGACATACGTATTACGAAGTTGTGATATTAATAAACCGTTTATAGGCGGATTCACTCATGATGACTCGACCACAAATCATCGAAGCAATAATAAAAAGCCCAAAAAGCTTATTTCTCTATAAAAGAGAAATTGATAGTCGTTGGATCTTTGATGACCATGAGATCATAACAATTGCAGTCAAAGAACATGGAGGAAACCTTGAATATGCGTCTAAACAACTGCAAAATGATCGAAAAATCGTGCAGATAGCAATAGAGAGTAATCCTTATGTTCTCGAGTACGCTTCAGAGAGGCTAAGGGATGATCACTTAATTGTTTCTCTCGCTATTGAGCAGTGGGGTGGCGCGCTTGAACATGCCTCAGAAAAATTAAAAGGTGACCAAGAATTAGTCATCCGGGCACTGCGGACAGATGCCTATGCCTTTAGCTTCGCAAGTAAAGGCTTAAAAGAGGATCATGACTTTGCTTTGTCTGCAGCCACAATTAACCCCTTAATAATAGGTTTTGTTGCACCCGAGCTTAAAGAAAAAATTTGCGACACATTGGGCCTGTCAGATAAAGAGATTTGCTTACTTCAGGTAAAATCTAATCCTGATGTTGCTTTGCGTAATGCCACAGAGTCCTATCAAGATGATTTTGAAATTGTTATGGCCGCAATAAGTCAGCAAGGAGATACCTTGGAATACGCTTCCTCTAGACTGCAAGACGATTTTGAACTGTTGGCGGCCGCTATTGATACTGACAACTATGCACATTCCCCTCTAAAGTATGCTTCCGCGAGGCTTCAGGATAACAAACTGGCAGTTACTTTAGCTGTCGAGAAAAATGGACATGCACTCGAGTTTGCTTCGGAACGGTTGAAAAATGATAAAGACTTATTGTCTAGAGCAATGGTTACCAGCGTGCATGCTTATCAATATGCTTCTAAGACCTTGAGAGACGATCAAGAGTTTGCTATGAAAGCTTATGCAATCGATACTGTGGTTTTAAACTATGTATCGGACAGGGTTAATAGTATCTTGGTTGATTTATCAAACTCTCAAAGTACTTGAGGCCTAACCTATTGGCATGACTACATTGCCAAATCAGTAATTTTATATTGAAAGACAGATGAAAATAGAGGTAAAAAATGTCGAAAGGGAATTTTGAAATTATTCGTTACACGGTGAACCCTTCATCGTCAGATCAGACTGGTAAACCCTCTGTCTATATTGGACTTTATAGTACAGATGAAGGACGTAAAAGCAAATCAAAGCTGTCATCAGAACAGCTTATTAACTTGGGGCGATCACAGTCACGTCCAAGCGGTAATCAAACCCCTTGCGATATCGCGTTTGCAAAGGCTGACTTCATTTCTTGCGTTGTTGCCTCTGAACTAAAAGACGTCACGGCTGAAGAAGCTAACAGAGCTAAGGCTGTGTTGGTTGATAAAGTTGATACGTCTATCTATATACTGCTTAATCAGCGTTCAATGGGTGCTAAAGAATTAAATGATGCCAGAAAAAGGCATGCTGAAACACAATACGAATATTTCAAAACCCATCGAGATGCGTTGAAAAATCCTTCCAATATTAAAAGGAACGCTGTAATTGAATTGATGTTGGAAGGTTATCCAGTTGAAGATGCGTTTGAGCAAGTTTTTCAAGAGTATGGTGATTACCTCTTATAGTTTGCTGCTAAAAACGAGGGAGAATACCGATGATAACTAAACAGTATTTGACTAAATCACACATTGTGGCGGTCCAGACATGACTAATTCCCTTGTGATTTTCTGTTTATGACAAACAATCTAAGTCAACTAATGGGCCAGGCAGTCCCTCAGATATTGGTACAAAAATTGGCGAGAAAGCTCGAGCACTGTTTGCAAACGGAGTGCTTGTAGGGTCACTGTCTCATAAAGGCGCAATCACTCAAACAGACGAGTTGCTCAATCAAAAATCTAGCCAAACCATATTTGAAGCCGCATCATCAAGGGGAACAACTTACGTTTCCAAAGACTTGTTAAATTTCTGATATCCAAGGACCACAAACAATAAAAGAACTCCAACACCTTCTAGTAATGAACTTAAATACCCTGCTGACGCTATAGAGCTGCAGATGGCTCACGTAACTCAGAATGTGGTAAGAGATACTTATAACAAGGCACAGCTAATCTGGATGTATCTGCGATATCAGGATTCAAAGCTTCCTGAAGGTAGTCAAACCCCCTTTGGGACTTACCCTCACCAACGTAAAATACATCGTTATTACACAGTGGATCTGCAAGAACCTATCCGTAATATGGCTTAATAATCAATGATTCATCAGCTTGAAGTATAGTTTCCTCTGTCATATCCTATATCTCCTATAACTCGAATCAATTATTGCTTTTATCCAAATTATCAAGTTCCCACTTCACATTTTCAATCAAGCAGGTTACCTCGTCAATACGCTCAATTAACTTACCTGAGCTACAAAGCTCTGCAGGAATATGTTTATGTTGAAGCGCAAGAAGGTCTAATTGATATTCACCTAAAAGTTCATCTGGTAAGGCCTTTGATTCTTCAAGCCCATTCAAATAATCGTCTGCTACTTGGAGTTGGTCACTCAGTTCTTTCAAAAGGTCATTGTTATCTGTCATCACTATTCCTAAAGGGGTATTGATCTGGAACTAAGGGTAAGTATTTGGTCCCACTTTGATCTAACCGCTCATAGATGTTTTCACCCCATTTCCAACCATCTGGCATTGTAGTTCGCCATTTCTTAACTCTATCAATATACTCTGCGTCTTTAGGATCAATCCATGCAATCTTTAGATTTTCTTTGAGCATCTGTGCTACTTCTTCTATGTCTGAACCTTCGTTATACATTTCGATTGTGTACCTGAGTAAGAAATCGCAAGGAACAATATGCTCACGGTATGTACGAGTCTCTGTGCGTTGGTTTATGACAATGTATTTGTCTACTTGGTCAAACACCCAGCGGTCTAAAAAACGGGTATTACCACTTGATGCGGCTATTTGACAAATTTTTGCCATATCGTGGTAAATTTTGCTAGATTGTGCGATCTTTTTCCAACCAATACTGGCAGGTGGATCAAGCAAATCACAGTTACTAATGAGTTCATAAAGTTTGATAAAGTCCTCATCCAAGCTATTGGTTTCAAGTCTTAAGTTTTTTTGCTCCCTTTTTGCGTCTATTTGGCGTTTGAAAACAAAACCATATTTAGTTAAGTATTCAATTACTGTTGAACGGCTAAGGTTACCCTTGGCACCGGGTAGTGCAATGCCAATTAAAAGTTCATCATGAATAAAAAGGACTTCAAGAATAACGCCAGACTTTAGTGGGTTTGTGTAACAACGTTTACCGTTGCGTCCACGTGGACTTGTTTCAATTTTAAAATAGATACTTGGATCTTTTTTATTAATCCGACTAATAAATTCTTTAATAAGTTCTTGGGAAGATTCACACATATAATTAGATCCTTTGTAGCATATTATCCAACACAAAATTATCAAGCTAACGATCAGGATACTTTATAAATTTGATAGTACTTTATTATTTTTTTAGTTACAACTTCTGGAATTATTGTATTAATCGCAAATAAAAACCTACACTTTCCATCTGTTTTAAACTGCTTACTTGGCATTCTTTTAACTCTTTATTCATGACAATAATTGCCAATGCTTGAGCTCGTGAGACTGCAACATTAAGCCTGTTAATAC
>JABGVR010000217.1 GCA_018645985.1 Hellea sp.
GTTGGATATTGTTTTCAGGAAAAGGATTAGAAGTATAGGAAGAATTTCCACCGCAAGATATTAGCACAAAAGAACAAATAAAAGAATTAGTTACAGCGCTTTTAAATTTCAGCATAGGCCCAGAAACTCCAAGTTTATACTCGCAATCTTATAACAAATCTGAAGAAGTTATCAAACAATTTGACATTGCTAGTAAGTTAAATTTAATTAATAAGAAACTTGGCAATATTAAACTACACATTATTTCTGGCCCATACTTGTTTTCTGCGGTCATCTATCGCATATGCAGTCTGAAAATATAGGTTTAAAGCGCTTGCTAAATAAGGAGACATCCATGAAGGTTATAGTTCCAGTCAAAAGAGTACTAGACTACAATGTAAAAGCACGGGTCAAGTCCGATCAATCTGGTGTGGATTTAGCTAATGTTAAAATGTCAATGAATCCGTTCGATGAAATTTCTATTGAGCAAGCAGTTAAATTAAAAGAGTCTGGCACAGCCTCTGAAACCGTTGTTGTTTCAATCGGACCTGCGAAAGCTCAAGAGACTATTCGCACAGGCTTAGCAATGGGAATTGACCGAGGCATTCATGTACAAACTGACGAAGATTTAGAACCATTAGCGATTGCTAAAATATTGCAAAGTATTTGCAAGGATGAAAGTCCAGATCTAGTTATACTTGGCAAGCAAGCTATCGATAATGACTATGGAGCAACAGGCGGAATGCTGGCTGCTCTTATGAATTGGCCTATTGCCTCTGCTGCAAATTCAATGGAGCAGTCTGGATCTGAACTCACAGTTGTTAAAGAAGTAGACGGGGGCTTACAAACAGTTAAACTCCAAACTCCTGCTGTTATCACAACCGACCTGAGGTTAAATGAGCCGCGCTACGCATCCTTGCCAAACATCATGAAAGCTAAAAAGAAGCCTATTGATGCAAAAACCCCTAGTGATCTGGGTGTAGATACAGCGCCTCGGCTAAAAACAATAAAAGTGACAGAGCCGGAAGCCAGAAAGTCAGGTATTAAGGTCGAGGATACAGCCCAACTGGTTGACAAGTTAAAAAATGAAGCAGGAGTTATCTAATGGCTATTCTTGTAGTTGCAGAACATAATAATATAGAACTTAAAGACGCTACACATAAAACTGTTACGGCGGCGTTAGCAATGGGGGATACAGTCGATATCCTCGTGGCAGGTAAAGAAGCTGGCAACGTAGTAACATCAGCTTCAAAAATATCAGGTGTTAGAAAAGTGATATCTTGTGACCACGAAACTTTAACCCGACAATTAGCAGAGAGCATGGAAAATATTATTGTTCCTCTGATGAGTGATTATGATGCCATTTTAGCTGCAGACACTACAACTCACAAAAATTACATGCCGCGCATAGCAGCAAAGCTTGATGTTCAGCAGGTTTCTTCTATTACTGGAGTGATTTCACACGATACCTTTATCAGACCCATATATGCAGGCAATGCAATGGCGACTGTTCAATCAAGCGATACTAAAAAAGTAGTAACTGTAAGGACAACAGCATTTGCTCCAGCTGCAGAGGCAGGAAGTGCATCAATAGAAAAATTAGATGGTCCGCAAGAGGCTTTTAAATCCGAATATTTAGGCGAAGAGTTGTCCAAATCAGATAGGCCTGAACTTACAGCAGCCAAGATTGTTATTTCAGGAGGACGAGGCATGGGGTCTGGAGAAAACTTCAAACTATTAGAAGGCATAGCAGACAAATTAGGGGCGGCTATGGGAGCCTCACGTGCTGCTGTTGATGCAGGGTTTGTACCTAACGATTGGCAAGTTGGCCAAACTGGCAAAGCAGTAGCGCCCGATCTTTACATAGCAGTTGGAATTTCTGGCGCCATTCAGCATCTCGCAGGCATGAAAGACTCAAAAGTTATTGCAGCGGTAAATAAGGACGAAGATGCGCCTATTTTTCAAGTTGCTGACTACGGCCTAGTAGCAGATCTTTTCAAAGCGCTTCCTGAGCTTGAAGAAGAATTAAACAAAGCTGGTTACTAAAAACTAAGTTTAATATATCAATATTCTGAAGCCCTTGTGAACAAAATTCGTGAGGGCTTTTTATATGAAGTACCACATTAGCAATAAGCAACCTAAAATAATACGATAAATCATAAAGGGCAAAAACCCTATCTTAGTAACAACCCTCATAAAGAGCGCTATGCAACTATAAGCTGCTAAAAAAGATAGGGCAGCCAATAAAAGCCCGTCAAATAAGTTTTCGTTCATTGCGCTTGTATCATTCAAAAGAGTCAAAAAAGAAAAAATACCCCCAGCTCCAATAACCGGTAAGCTCATCAACATAGAAAAGCGAGCGCACTCGACACGACTCATCTTCATAAAACGTCCTGCTGTCATCGTTATTCCCGAGCGAGATGTACCTGGTATTAAAGCAAGGGTCTGAGATAATCCCAATAAGATGGCATTTTTCCAGGTTAGGTCTTCTGTGGTTTTAGTTTCTTCACATAGCACGTCAGCAAGCCAAAGTAGTATTCCAAAAGTAATCGTAGTGAATGCTATGATAGGAACGAACCGTAAAATAGCATCAAAACCGTATTTATTTAATTGGTACCCAAACAGCAAAACAGGCAGAGATGAAATTATCAGATTCAAAGCTAACGCTGAACCTTTATTTAGTTTAAGTCTGCATAAATCCCGAGTCCCAAGAACGGCTTTTTTTAGGTCCTTACGAAAGTAGATCATTACAGCAAATAAAGTTCCAAAATGAGCCATTAAATCAAATATAGGGCCCTGATCCCTCTCCCACCCTAACAATTCTGGAGCCGCGACTAAATGTGCAGAGCTAGAAACCGGAAGAAACTCAGTTAAGCCCTGAATTAAGGCTAAAATAATAATTTGTAATAACGACATAATTAACAACTAAACCTGTAAGGTTACCGTTTTATTTATTTTTAAAGAATTAAACAGGAAAATATTTAAAAGTCACTTTATCTAATATTTTTAAAATTTTTTATAAAAATAAAAAATATGTATGTTTGTTTAAATAAAAAAAACTGTATTTAATCAATAATTTATAGTAAAAAAATTTTATTTTTTTGTCCTTTTTTGACAAATTGTCGCACTTAGGACTTTAGACTCACGAAAATGTGTTGCCGGGTATATAGTGTCCTTTGGTACAGTCCTTAATGAAATACATGGAATAAAGTATGTCGCAAAAAATGTTGCAATTTGTAAATACAGAAAGAGACATGCCGCAAAAAAGGCTGTCAACTGAAAGAAAAGAAGACTTCTTAGAGATTTATGGCGATTATATAGATCGCAAAGCCAAAGAACAGGCATCGCGATGTTCTCAGTGCGGGGTTCCTTTTTGTCAAAACCATTGTCCCCTCGAGAACAACATCCCTGATTGGCTAAAATTAACAGCTGAAGGGCGCATTGAAGAAGCCTATGCTGCATCTGCGGCTACTAACAATATGCCGGAAATATGTGGCCGTATCTGCCCTCAGGATAGGCTTTGTGAAGGTTCATGTGTCATAGAACAATCGGGTCATGGAACCGTCACAATTGGCTCCATTGAACGCTATTTATCAGATACTGCTTGGAAGGAGGGCTGGGTTAAACCTATAATTCCACAAAAGGAATATGCTCTTTCAGTGGGCATAATTGGCGCGGGACCAGCTGGCCTAGCTGCTGCCGAGGAGCTTCGAAATAAAGGGTGGCAAGTTACTGTCTATGACCGACATGATAGAGCGGGAGGCTTACTAATATATGGTATTCCAAACTTCAAGTTAGATAAGAAAATCGTACAAAGGCGCACGAAAAGACTTGAAGATAGCGGGATAAATTTTGTTTTAAACTGTGATGTAGGGGCTGACATAACATTTGATAAATTAAGGGAAAAGCATCAAGCCGTCTTGATAGCTACTGGAGTTTACAAAGCCAGAGACCTTCAATGTCCTGGTGCGAATGCTGAAGGAGTTACACCGGCGCTGCCATTCTTAATAAACTCAAACAAACGGGGACTTGGGGATAAAATAAAATCAGAAACAGCCGAAGGAAAAAATGTTGTTGTTATAGGAGGAGGTGACACAGCTATGGACTGCGTGCGCACCGCGGTTAGGCAGGGTGCGAAATCAGTAACCTGTTTGTATAGACGGGATCAAACTAACATGCCTGGGTCAAGAAGAGAAACAGCCAACGCAAAAGAAGAGGGTGTGGATTTCAGATACCTCGCAAATCCAAAAGCTATATATGACAGCAAAGGTAAAGTTTCTTCAGTCCTAGCAAATAATATGAGAATTGGTCAAAAAGATCAATCTGGAAGAAACAGCGTAGAGGCCATAAAAGACTCGAGTTTTGATGTTCCTGCCGACTTAGTTATAAAGGCCCTTGGGTTTAATCCAGAGAGCATGAAGGGCCTTGTAGACGAAATCGCTGTTACGCGTTGGGGTACTTTAAAAGTTAATCCTGTCACTTTTGAAACAAATTTACCTAATGTATTTGCAGCAGGAGACATAACCAGAGGGGCAAGTTTGGTTGTATGGGCTATCCGTGAAGGTAGAGATGCTGCGGAGCACATTCATAAAAACCTAAAATCTCAAATGATTAATGATGAAAAAATTGCAGCAGAGTAAAATATGACTAATTGGCTTGAGAAATATACAACTAACAGAGATAAGTTGATTGCATCGCACTCTTACTCACCTGAGCATGAACATGCCAACTGCGGGGTTGGCCTCGTTGCGTCAATTGATGGGGCACCACGCAGGGATGTAGTTGAAATGTCTATACAGGCCCTCAAAAATGTTTGGCACAGAGGCGCTGTAGATGCTGATGGTAAAACGGGTGACGGTGCAGGCATACGCTTAGATATTCCTCAAAATTTCTTCAGGGCCCAAGTTGAAGGAACCGGGCATAAACCCACGGCGGCTAAAATTGCTGTAGGAATGTTTTTTCTTCCAAGAACAGACTTTAACAGCCAAGAAACAGCAAGAACTATAGTCGAGACAGAACTCCTAAAAGAGGGCTTTTATATATATGGCTGGCGACAGGTGCCAATAGACATCTCCGTAATTGGTGAAAAAGCTAAAGCTACAAGACCCGCAATTGAACAAGTAATGTTTCGAGACCCCAAAGGGCGAAAAGGCAACAAACTCTAAAGAGAACTTTATATTGTAAGAAGGCGAATAGAAAAAAGAGCAATCGAAGCTGCTATTCCAAGCTTTTATGCGTGTTCATTGTCAGTGCAAACAATCATTTATAAGGGAATGTTTTTAGCCGAAGACATAGACAATTTCTACCCCGACCTCAAAGACGAAAGATTTGTTTCACGAGCAGCAATATATCATCAGCGATATTCTACTAATACGTTTCCGCAATGGTGGCTGGCTCAGCCTTTCAGAATGCTCGCTCACAATGGTGAGATTAACACACTGAAAGCAAACTCTAATCACATGAAAAGTCATGAAATAAAAATGGCGAGCGCGGCCTTCGGCGAGCGGGCGGATGATGTTAAGCCAGTGATCCAAAAAGGGAGTTCCGATTCAGCAGCTTTAGACTCGGTTTTTGAGTTACTTGTAAGGGCTGGCCGAACAGCGCCAATGGCAAAAACACTCCTTATACCAGAAGCTTACTCCAAAAGAGGGGATTTAATGCCGGACAGTTGGAGAGCGCTTTATGAATATTGCAATGGAGTAATGGAGCCATGGGACGGACCTGCTGCATTAGCGGCATATGATGGGAGATGGGTTATGGCCGGTCTTGATAGAAATGGATTACGTCCACTTCGTTACTCTATCTCATCAGAAGGCATCCTAGCTGTTGGGTCAGAAACAGGAATGTGCCCAATGAATGAATCTGATATTGTGCAAAAGGGGGCCCTGAAGCCTGGGCGCATGATCGCAGTGGACCTTGAAGAAGGTAAATTCTACAGGTCTACTGACATTATAAATGAACTAGCCGAAAAAAGACCCTACAAAAAATGGTTAAAGAAAGTCGTTAATCTTGATGAGAAGCTTTCAGGAAATGAGCCCGCTCCCTTACTGAAAGGCGAGAACCTAACAAGAAGACAGATGTCATGTGGTCAAACACAGGAGGACCTTGAACTCATACTAGGCCCAATGGCTGAAACAGGTAAGGAAACCATAGGGTCAATGGGCGATGACACTCCTCTAGCTGTTCTATCTGATATCTATAGACCTTTATCACACTTTTTCAGGCAAAATTTTAGTCAGGTAACCAATCCACCCATTGACCCTTTAAGAGAAACCCGTGTTATGGGGCTTAAAACCAGATTCAAAAATCTTAGAAACATTCTCGCAGAAGATAGCTCTCAAACAAATGAGATGTTAGTTTTAGATAGTCCGGTAATGACTTCAGGCATGCTTGAGAAATTTAAAGTTCTGGTGGGGCCTAAAAAAGTATGCACAATTGATTGCACATTCCCAATTAAGGATATTGGCTCTGAACCCAGCGGTACATCCTTGAAATTAACCTTAGCGCGAATAAAAGAAGAAGCCGAAAATGCAGTCCGCCAAGGCATAGAAAATATTATATTGTCGGATGAATTCACAGATGTAAATAAAATTTCAGCCCCAATTATTCTTTGTACAGGCGCGGTTCAAACACATCTTGTCAGCAAAGGGCTACGCTCATCTTGCTCAATAATTGTTAAGTCTGCAGAGTGCTTAGATACACACTATTTCGCAGTTTTAATTGGCGCGGGTGCCACTGCAGTTAATGCCTACATGTCTCAAGACAGCCTGGCTGATCGAGCTACACGTGGCCTACAGTCTTGCACGCCTGATCAAGCTATAACGCAGTATAAAAAAGCAATAGAAGGTGGTCTATTAAAGATTATCTCTAAAATGGGAATATCTGTTATTTCCTCATACCGGGGCGGTAATAATTTTGAAGCAATGGGTTTGTCACGGGCTTTGGTGGGAGAAAATTTTCCTGGTATGATGTCGAGAATTTCTGGGATTGGCCTCGCTGGCCTAGAAGTTAAAGCTGTTGAGGCGCATGAAAAAGCTTATGAACCTTCGGTAATTTATTTACCCGTTGGGGGCCTCTACAGAGTAAGAGCAAAAGGTGAGCGGCATGCATATAAAGCCGAAATGATACATATGCTCCAAGAGGCAGTTGGATCAGATAATTATGAACTCTATAAAAAATACTCAAACATAGTAAACAATCAAAATCCAATTCAAATCCGAGATTTACTAGACTTTCGTCCTAATAAAAAACCTCTTCCCATTAAAAGAGTGCAGAGTATTAATGAAATCCGAAGGCGCTTCTGCACGCCAGGCATGTCCCTCGGTGCATTGTCACCTGAAGCACATGGCACTCTTAATATAGCCATGAATAGAATTGGAGCAAAATCTGTATCAGGCGAAGGTGGCGAAGACCGTTCTAGGTATGTACCACTACCAAATGGCGACAACCCTAATTCAGCCGTCAAACAAATTGCTTCCGGCCGATTTGGTGTAAATGCCGAATATTTAAATCAATGCCGTGAAATTGAGATTAAAGTTGCTCAAGGAGCAAAACCTGGAGAAGGTGGTCAACTTCCTGGCTTTAAAGTTACTGAAATGATTGCTAAATTCAGAAATGCTACGCCAGGCGTTACCTTAATATCACCGCCCCCTCATCACGACATATACTCAATCGAGGATCTTGCACAATTAATATATGATCTTAAGCAAATTAATCCAGTTGCAAGGGTTGCCGTAAAATTAGTTGCATCCTCGGGAGTGGGAACAATCGCTGCGGGTGTAGCAAAAGCCAAAGCTGACACAATATTAATTGCAGGGCATAACGGCGGTACAGGAGCCTCGCCAAATACCTCCCTGAAGTATGCAGGGATACCTTGGGAGCTGGGGCTTTCAGAAGCACATCAAGTTCTTTCACTTAACAATCTACGTGACTCAGTTACCCTAAGGACTGATGGCGGATTAAAAACGGGTCGGGACATAGTTATTGCAGCTATGTTAGGAGCAGAAGAGTATGGCATTGGTACATTGAGCCTGGTCGCAATGGGATGCATAATGGTGCGCCAGTGCCATTCAAATACATGCCCCGTAGGTGTTTGTGTTCAAGATCCGCGGCTTCGAGAAAAATTCACAGGAACGCCTGAAAAAGTTATCAGTTTAATGACTTTCATAGCTGAAGAGGTTAGAGAAATACTTGCAGAACTTGGCGTAGAAAGAATTGATGAAATTATAGGCCGGACAGACTTACTGGCGCAAGTTTCACGAGGAGCAGAAAATCTTGATGACCTTGATCTTAACCCTATTCTAGCAAGAGTAGATAACTCAAAGGTTTTAGATACCCGCAGTCAAAGAGTAGAAGTTCCAGACTCACTAGACATCAACATTATAGCGGATGCTGGACAACTCTTCCTAAACGGGGAGAAAACTTACCTTACATACACTGTAGAAAACACTCAGCGGGCGGTGGGCACTAGAACCAGCTCACATATTTACAAAACTTTTGGAGCAGAGGGACTAAAAGACGAACAATTAACTGTTCGTTTGCGGGGCTCTGCGGGGCAATCGCTTGGAGCTTTCGGAATGAAAGGTCTAAAGCTAATAGTTGATGGCGATGCTAATGATTATGTAGGAAAAGGATTATCAGGAGCCGAAATCATTGTTTCGCCTCAAGGTAGTACTCCTATAAATCACCATGAGAGCGCCATAATTGGTAACACCTGTTTATATGGCGCCACCAAAGGA
>JABGVR010000218.1 GCA_018645985.1 Hellea sp.
ACCACGGTTCTTGAACTCGACCTTTCTACAGTTGAACCTGCTCTTGCAGGACCCAAGAGGCCTCAAGACCGTGTTGATTTAAAGAGCATGAAATCGCATTTTGTTCATTCCCTTACCCACGAAGTTGGACACCAAGGCCATGGTCTAGAACCCTCGGACTTGAATCGTGGAGCTATTGTCGAGACAGACGGTGAAATGTATGATTTGAATCATGGTGATGTTGTTATCGCTGCCATTACTTCTTGTACAAACACATCAAATCCATCTGTTATGGTAGCTGCTGGCCTAGTTGCCGAAAAAGCAAATAAATATGGTCTGCAAACTAAGCCCTGGGTAAAAACGTCATTAGCCCCCGGCTCTCAAGTTGTGGGTGAATATTTAGAAAAATCTCAACTCCAAAAGGAATTAAATGAACTAGGTTTTGATGTCGTTGGATATGGGTGTACTACATGCATCGGTAACTCAGGTCCATTATCTCCAGAATTATCAAAGGCTATAGCAGAAGGTGACCTGGTGTCTTGCTCGGTACTATCGGGAAACAGAAACTTTGAAGGCCGCATTGGTCCAGACATAAAAGCTAATTTTTTAGCCTCCCCTCCGCTAGTAGTAGCTTACGCTTTAGCTGGTTCACTACATCATGACTTTGAGAATGACCCTCTAGGAGTTGATGAAACTGGAAAAGACATTTACCTAAAAGACATTTGGCCAACATCTGAAGAAATTGCTGGCGTTGTAAGAAAAGTAATAACTAGAGAAATGTTTGCTGCGAGATATGCAGATGTATTCAAGGGTGATGAGGAGTGGCAAAAAATAAAAGTTACCGGAGGAGAAACATATAACTGGAACTCAGGTTCTACTTATGTAAGAAATCCACCCTATTTTGAGGGCATGACAACAATACCAGAGCCCGTTAAAGATATTCAACATGCAAACATTCTGGCCCTATTAGGTGATTCAATCACAACTGATCATATTAGTCCTGCGGGGGCTATTAAACATGACGGTCCAGCTGGAACATATCTGTCCGACCGTCAAGTTCCAAAGAATGAGTTTAACTCTTTTGGATCAAGGAGGGGTAATCATGAGGTTATGATGCGGGGCACATTCGCTAACATACGCATAAAAAATGAAATGGCACCGGGGACTGAAGGGGGTGTTACAAAGCACATACCTACAAATAAAATAATGAGTATCTATGATGCAGCAGAAAAGTATGCTGAAGAAAATAAAGATCTAGTAGTTTTTGCAGGTAGCCTCTATGGCAATGGGTCCTCGAGAGATTGGGCCGCAAAAGGCACAATACTTCTAGGTGTTAAGGCTGTAATAGCCGAAAGCTTTGAACGCATTCATCGATCGAACTTAATAGGTATGGGTGTTCTACCACTTGAGTTTAGAAATAATGAAAGCTGGAAAAGCTTATCAGTGGAAGGTACGGAAACGGTATCTATAAAAAATATAGGTCAGTTATCGCCGCGAGGAAGCTTAGATGTTGAAATAAAATATCCGGATGGTTCAGAAAAGGTAATTACAACTACAGTCAGGATTGATACTGAAAATGAACATGAATACTATAAAAATGGCGGAATACTACATTATGTATTACGGAATTTAGCAAACGAGGCCATTTAAATTTAATTGACGCTTGGTGTTGATGACCCAAAATCTAATTAAGCTAAAAAGAAGAAAAACTTTTAGAAAATTAAATTAGTGCCGAAAGTGTCTCATACCCGTGAAGACCATAGCTATACCTTTTGCATCAGCCGCCGCAATTACTTCGTCATCTCTTATGCTACCTCCCGGTTGTATTATAGCAGTTGCTCCTGCAGAAGCGGCTGCTAACATCCCATCCGCAAAGGGAAAGAATGCATCAGATGCGCACGCACACCCTCTCGTTCTCAAAGTATCCCACCCAGCTATATCTTTAGCATCTTCAGCTTTGCGAGCCGCTATGCGTGCAGAGTCAATTCTACTCATTTGGCCCGCTCCAATACCAGCTGTTGAGCCATCTTTCACATAAATGATAGCATTTGATTTAACATGCTTCGCTACCTTCCATGCCATAAGTAAATCACTCATCTCTTTTGTAGACGGCTGTCTTTTTGTTACAACTTTCAGTTCGGTTATTGGCACATGGCCATTATCGCGGTTTTGAACCAAAATACCGCCGCCAACGTTACGATATGTTAAACTTGGTTCTTGAGGGTCCGGCAAATCACCAACAATTAGCAAACGAATATTTTTTTTCTTCTTAAATAGCTCTATTGCCTCAGGTTCTGCTGAAGGTGCAATTACTACCTCAGTAAATACCTTTAGTATATGTGATGCTGTATCTTTATCTAAAGGTCCATTTAATGCTACAATACCGCCAAATGCTGATACTGGGTCACAAGCTAATGCATTTTTATATGCCTCCAACAATGTCTGTGCTACTGCTACGCCGCAAGGGTTAGCATGTTTTATGATTGCAACAGCAGGAAGAGCGCCTTCGAATACACTTCCAAACTCAGCAACAAGCTCGTAGGCCGCGTCGGTATCATTGATGTTATTATAGGATAGTTCCTTTCCCTGAATTTGAGTAGCAGAAGCTATGCCTGGGCGGCCCGACCCATCTGAATAAAACCCAGCTATTTGATGCGGGTTTTCACCGTACCTTAAGCTCTGTTTTAACTTTCCAGATTGCACTCTGAAAACAGGGTTAGTTTCACCTAATTGATCAAAAAAATAATTTGCTATGGCTGCATCGTACGCTGCTGATTGTGAAAAAGTTTTACTAGCAAGCCTTTGCTTGAGAGCGCCACTAATTTTTCCTTCATTAGCATCCATTTCCTCTAATATAAGCTCAACATCATCTGCATCAGTGCATACCGCAACGTGCGCATGGTTCTTTGCCGCAGCACGTATCATTGCTGGACCTCCTATATCAATATTTTCAATACACATTTCATATGAATTACCCTGGTTAACAGTTTTTTCAAATGGGTATAGATTGACTATTAATAAATCTATTGGAAGAATTCTATGTTCAAGCATTGATGCATTATGACTATCTAAATCACGGTCGCCTAATAGCCCGCCATGAACCATTGGGTGCAGGGTCTTAACCCGCCCATCCATCATCTCAGGAAAATTAGTAACTTCGCTAACATCAATCACAGGGATGCCTTCAGCGGATATAGCTTTATATGTTCCCCCCGTAGAAATCAATTCAACCTTACGGTCGTGTAAGGCTCTCGCCTGCTCAATGAGCCTAGATTTATCGGATACAGATATAAGAGCTCTTTTTACAGGAGTAAAACGCTCTTTATCAAAAGGTGGTAGTTG
>JABGVR010000219.1 GCA_018645985.1 Hellea sp.
ACCCTCAATTTTAGGAGTAAAATGTCAGGCTCATAACCTGAAGGTCGTAGGTTCAAATCCTACCCCCCCCTGCAATCAACTATATCAATAAAATCAATGACTTAGATGCATTCTCAAAGACTTCGGTTTTTGGGGTTTTATTATTTTTTCTGTTTTTGTAGCAAATAAACTATAAAATAGCAGAATTGATAGAAAAAATAGGACAAACTGTCAAACCTAATTAACAGCCCTCGCTTCATAAAATTTGGACATAAGTTTTTCTCATTGACATGATAATACCTTTTATGGGTAAATCATATTTAAGAAATATTAATACCAGTTGAGGAGAAGTTTCATGAAAATTAGTCGTAGAAAATTAATAGTTTTAGGTGGAGGTGCACTAGCATCATCGGCTCTATCAATGCCAGCAATTGCATCTGGTAAAAAAATAAAAGTTGGTGCATTACGTTTTACTTCTCATTCAGCAAGTTTTATAGCCAAAGAACGTGGATATTTTAAACAAGCAGGACTTGATGTCGAGTTTGAGTTTTTCCAAGCAGCCCAACCTATGGCAATCGCTGTTGCATCAGGAGATGTTGACTATGCAGTAACAGCAATATCTGGGGGGTTAATATCACTTGCACAAAAAGGAGCGATTAAAGTCATTGGGGGAGTTTTAAGTGAGGAACCAGGAATTGACGGACAAAAATTTCTTGTTTCTGATAAGGCCTATCAGGCAGGAGTTAGAAGTCCAAAAGATCTTGATGGAAAAAGATATGCTGTAACACAGTCAGGCTCGTCATTTCATTACATGGGATCAAAAATGGCTGCAGCAGAGAAAATCAAACTATCATTTGTACCTTTACAAAAAGTTGGAGCAATTATTGGAGCTCTTAAATCCGGTCAGGTTGATGCGTGGTCGATTGTGCCACATATCGCTAAGCCATTATCGCGTGGTGGTGCTGTACATATTATTGGTGATGTAGCTGACTATCTTCCTAATTATCAAATCACCACAGTTTTTACCTCTGCTAATAACGCAAAGAATGAGCGTGCTTTAACTAAAAACTTTTTGGCTGGTTTTAGTAAAGGGGTAGATGATTATGCATCTACTATGATTGACAGAAAAAATGGCGATGCAGGGGTCAATGAGATGGTCGATTTGATACATAAATATGTATATACTAGTCGTCCAAGGAAAAAGGCTGCACCTTCTATCATAAACGGAACAATGCGATTAAATAATGGAGCATCCTTAAATATTGGTTCTATTAAAAATCAGCTTGAATGGTTTAAGTCTGAAGGTTTAGTCAAAAAGAGTATAACTTTAGACACGCTTGTTGATCAGTCTTATGTGAAGATCATTAGCTAATTAAACGGGTCCTAAGCAAAGTCTAGGTGCAGGGCTGGATGCTGTATGAATATAAAAATTAACAACCTAAACCATTTTTACGATGGTTCAAAAGTTCTGAGCAATATTAACTTGGAAATAATGGATGGACAGATATTATCTATTATTGGTCCTTCTGGTTGTGGTAAGTCTACTTTATTACGTTTAATTGGTGGACTTGAGGAGCCATCTTCAGGTGAAATTATTCAAATTGGTTCTCCACCTTCAGATTCTTTAAATATGATGACTTATATTTTCCAAGATTTTGCATTATTACCATGGAGAACAGTTGAAGAAAATATTTCACTTGTACTAGAAGATCATTCCTTACCTAGTGAAGTTAAACGTTCTGTTATCAATGATGTGCTAGATAGAACAAAGCTGAAAGATTTTTCTTATGCATTACCAAAACAGCTCTCTGGAGGTATGAAACAACGGGTAGCTATTGCCCGAGCCTTGGCAGTTAACCCAGCAGTTCTTTTAATGGACGAACCTCTTTCAGCATTAGATAGCCAAACACGCGAGTTGCTTTTGGAGGATTTTGTGAGTTTATGGTGTCGAAAACCTTTTACTGCAGTTTATATTACTCATAATCTCTCAGAGGCAGTCCGTCTTGGACATAAGATAATAGTCCTTTCACGAAGGCCAGGAAAAATCATAGAGACTATTGATATTGAAAAACCAATTGCAGATCGAAGATTAATAGATAAAGATCTAGATGAATATCAAAAAAATCTATGGAACATAATGCATGATGAAGCTAGGGCAGCTGATGCTGAGCTATTGAATGTATAAGAAAAAGTATAACTTTAATTCTTCTAAAAATATAAATGTTAACAGACCAGTGCCTTTTATTGGAAAAGGTTTTCGACCAAAAACAAAACGTTGGATGGGTTATTTTGTATTTTTTATAATTATTGCAGTGCTAGAACTCGCTACTAGAAGTGGATTGATAACATCCCTAACCTTGCCAAGACCATCAGACGTTCTTGCAAAAATGATTGAACTTTTTGAGTCTGGCTTGCTGTTTAAACATCTAGTGCCCTCGACCATAAGGCTTATTGTTGGGGCTTTTATAGGGATTAGTGTTGGCATTACGATTGGAACACTTATTGGATTGTTTTCCTACATTCGTTCTGGCTTAGTTCCAGTAATTGCAGCTATTTTCCCTATTCCCAAAATAGCACTACTACCATTATTTGTAATATGGTTTGGAATTGGAGAAGGATCTAAATATGCTCTAATAGCATTAGG
>JABGVR010000220.1 GCA_018645985.1 Hellea sp.
AAGCAGCGGCCAAGCCTAAAGCAAAAGCAGCGGCCAAGCCTAAAGCAAAAGCAGCGGCCAAGCCTAAAGCAAAAGCAGCGGCCAAGCCAAAAAAATAATTTATTTAAGAATTATCAAGCTAGGTATGAGCGTTTAATTTCAGCTCTAAATTAAGTAACAATGGCGAATAAACCGCTGGCAAGATGAATTTTTATATGCAACAAGTTGCATAAGAAATATTAGGTAGTTGGTTAACATGTTCAAAGCACAGTCAGTAGCGATCACAGGAGCTCAGGGTGGCATTGGCCGTGCTTTGGCAGAAATGTTTATATCTAATGGAGCAAATGTATCCATAAGTGACTTAATCGATCCTAAAGATGTTGGAAAAAAAATTGGGGCAGCATCTTTTAAGTGCGATGTTAGTGATGAAAAAGATATCAAGAATTTTATTCTTGGATCTGAAGAAATTAATGGTCCAATAGACATCTTTGTTTCTAATGCTGGGGTTGGTTATGGCGACCCAAAACACGCAGCCGATGCGAGTAACGAATACTGGGAATTAAGCTGGAAAATTAATGTCATGAGTTCTGTATATGCTTCTCGTTGCTTGATACCAGGTATGCGCAAGCGTGGATCGGGCCGTTTTGTAATAACTGCATCTGCTGCAGGCTTATTGAGTCAAATAGGAAGTTCCTCATATACAGCAACCAAACATGCTGCAGTCGGTTTTGCAGAAAGTCTGGCAATTCGTCATTGGGATGAAGGTATTAAAACTCACTGTATTTGTCCGCAATACGTCAAAACAAATATGACCAAGGGAATGCTGATGGCTGAAGGTCATCAAGATGGCTTATTGGAACCAGAAGATGTTGCTGAGGCCCTAAAGAACTCCATATCGGAAGATAAATTCATGGTCCTTTCACACCCTGTTGTGGGTGATTATTTTAAGAATAAAGCTAATAATTACGAGGCTTATATAAAGGGCATGAACAAGCTCAAACAAAAATTAGGTAGTAATCAACTACCAGATTAGAGGATAAAATGACAAGATTTGATTTTACAGATAAAGTGGTTCTAGTAGCTGGTGCAAGTCGAGGTATAGGTGAAGCGGTATCCCATGGCTTTGCTGAGCATGGAGCTACAGTTATCTGTTCGAGCCGTAAACAGGCTGATTGTGAGAAAGTTGCAGAAAAAATTCGTGAAAAAGGTGGTAAGGCAATATCTGCGGAATTGCACCTTGGAAATTTAGATCATCAAGAAAATATACTTTCTTTGATAAAATCGAAATTTGGACGTCTTGATGTTCTGATTAATAATGGAGCAACAAGTCCGCATTTTGGTCCAGCCCATGAAGCTAGTGAGGCTGCCTTTGATAAAACTATTCAAGTTAATACACGCGGGCCATATTTTTTATCCACTAAGTCCTTTCCCTTACTTAAAGAAAATGGTGGCGGAGCAATTATTAATGTTGCTTCTATTGACGGAATTCAACCTGCTGAATTTCGTGTAATATATGGTATGAGCAAAGCAGCTTTAATTGCTATGACAAAGGGTTTGGCAAAGGAGTATTCTCAACACGGTGTAAGAGTTAACGCATTGCTGCCAGGTTTTACTGATACAAAGTTAGCATCAGCATTAAAAGATAATCCTGCAATGGATATTTACGTAAAAATGAATCTTGCAATAAAACGTATGGCTCAACCCGAAGAGATGGTTGGTGCAGTTCTTTATATGGCCTCACAAGAAGCGAGTTATTATACGGGACAAAGCATGATCGTGGATGGCGGGGCAGTTATTTAATGACCTCAGAAAATCCTGTAGTTGAAGTTCGTTCAGGTGAAGAGTTTAACCTTGATGCGGTAGATTCTATTTTAAAGAGAGTTATTCCAGGACTTTCAGGGAGGGCGATTTTAAGTCAGTATAACTCAGGTGCTTCTAATTTGACGTATGCTCTTGATTATCCAGAGAGGCGAATGGTTTTAAGACGTCCCCCTTTTGGCGACAAACCAAAGTCAGGCCATGATATGCATAGAGAATATCGTGTAATGTCTGCATTAAAAGGCACTATACCTGTTCCAAATACATTGTTTTACTCAGGTGATGAATCGATTATAGGTGCTGAGTTTTATGTAATGGACAGATCAGAAGGGCATTTAATTCATACTGAAATACCAACTGAATGGAATTGGTCTAAAAAAGAAGTTAGGCAATTATGTGTTAATTTCTTTCAAAATTTAGTTGATTTACATCAAGTTGACTATCAGGCGATAGGCTTGTCAGACTTTGGGAAACCTATTGGTTATGTAAATAGACAAATTCTCGGATGGAATAGACGTTTCGAGAAGTCATGGACTAAAGATGTCGAGAAATTTGAAGATGTTCAAATTTGGCTCGTTGATAATATGCCAGCAACGGAGCGAGGTGCGGCGATCATCCATGGTGATTATAGAATTGACAATTGCATACTTAGTAAAGGTGATCCAAGAAATATTGAGGCACTATTAGACTGGGAAATTTCTGCTCTTGGTGACCCTTTGATGGATCTAGGGAATACACTTGCTTATTGGATTGAACCTACAGATCCGGATTATATGAAAATGACCTTAAGGCAGCCTTCAACTGCTTCTGGTATGCTCACGCGTAATGAAATACTTGAATTTTATTCAGAGAAAACAGGATATGATATTAGTGGTTTTCAGTTTTATTATGTTTATGGAATATGGCGATTAGCAGTGATAATTCAGCAAATATACTCAAGGTACTACAAAGGTCAGAATGACAACCCACGTTTTAAATCCTATGGGGCTATGGCGACTGCTTTAGGTCAATTAGCAAGATACAAAATACAAACTGGTAAATTATAAATATGAGGATATGGTTATGACTTCTACAATGGACTTAGGTATGAGTGAACGCGTACGGCCTTTGGTTGAAAAAATAAGAGATTTCACCCGAAACTACGTCGCACCTTTGGATCATGAGTTTCATGAGCTGGTAGGAACGGCACCTGGAGGCAGGTTCGATCTTTCTGAGAGGCAATTAGAGATCATGGATACGGTTAAATCTGAAGCTCGCAAAAGAGGATTGTGGAATTTTTGGTTAACGGATTCTGATGAAGGTTTTGGGCTAACAACAGTTGAATACGCTTACATAGCAGAGGAACTAGGTTGGGTGCATTTGGCTTCAGAGGCCATGAATTGCAGCGCTCCTGATACAGGAAATATGGAAGTTTTGGAAAGATATGGAACTAATGGTCATAAAAAACAGTGGCTTGCACCTCTTCTTGAAGGTGATATTCGATCTGCATATTTAATGACTGAGCCTGATGTTGCTTCTTCAGATGCTACTAACCTTGAGTTTTCTGCAGTGAAAGATGGAGACGAATGGGTTTTGAATGGAGAAAAATACTGGTCCTCGGGAGCGGGTGATCCGAGATGTAAAGTTTATATTTTAATGGCTAAGACCCCTGATGAAAATCGATCAAAACATCAGCAACACTCTATGTTTGTTGTGGATGCATCTTTGGCAGGGATAGAAATTTTGCGCCCTATGAAGGTTTTTGGGCATGATGATGCCCCTCATGGTCACATGCATTTGAAATTCACTGATGTGAGAATTCCTGCTGATGCATTATTGATTAGAGAAGGTGCTGGTTTCGAAGTTAGTCAGGGGCGGTTAGGTCCTGGTAGAATTCACCACTGTATGAGATCAATAGGTCAGTCTGAGAAAGCGCTTGAGTTATTGTGCAGGCGCTCTCTAGAACGTGAAGCTTTTGGCAAACAACTTGCTTATTTAGGTGCTAATTTTGATATTATTGCTGAAGCCCGCATTAAAATAGAGCAAGCTCGATTGCTTTGCTTAAAAGCTGCATGGGCTATGGATACGATGAGCAAGAGAGATGCTGCCCCATGGATTTCTATGATTAAAGTTGAAGCTCCTAGGATGTCTCTTAAAGTAATCGACGAAGCAATGCAGATGTATGGGGGCACTGGGATTTCTCAAGATACGCCTTTAGCTACCATGTATCAGGGTCAAAGAACTCTTCGTTTTGCTGATGGTCCCGATGCTGTGCATAGAAGGCAAGTTGCCCGAAAAGAATTACGATCATATACTAATCAGAAGATTTAAAAATTCGAGATTTTAGGTGAGTTAATTAACACACTCACTCACCTAATTTAACGCATCGAATGCAACTTTTCCATTAACTATTGTCATCAGGGGCTCAGCATTGAGTATATCTGAACCTTGTACTTCAAGAATATCAGTATCAAATATTGTAAAGTCAGCTGTTTTTCCTATTTCAATGGTCCCGATTTTAGTTTCTTGAAAAGATGCATATGCTGGCCATTTAGTAAACATTTTAAGTGCCTCATGGCTAGTTACTTTTTCATTGTTATACCATGCGTCTGAAGTGAAACCATCTAAGCCTTTCCGTTCTATCGCGGCGTAAAACTCAATTCTTGGATCTCCTATTTCCACAGGTGCATCTGTACCCCCAGCTATAATCGACCCAGAGTCAATTAAGCTTCTCCAGGCATATCCACCAGCTAATCTATCTTTCCCGAGTCGATCTTCGGCAAAATATAAATCTCCAATGGCATGAGATGGTTGCATTGATGGTATAATTCCATATTTAGAAAATAGGGGTATATCTTCTCTGTGTAGTATTTGACTGTGTTCTATTCTCCAGCGCGGATCTGTTATTTTTCGATCAGCATGCGGTATTTGATCAAAAGCATTCTTATACCATCTTAATACTTCTCTGTTTCCGGAGTCGCCAATAGCATGAATATTTACTTGAACTCCTTCCTTTAAAGCTCTTTCCAGCATTATTTTAGCTTCTTTTTCTTTGAGTGTCATCAAGCCTGAGTTTGTTGGATCGTCACTGTAGGGTTCAATGAGCGATGCCCCTCTAGACCCTAAAGCTCCATCTGCGTATAGCTTTATTGCTCGAGTTTGAATTAGCTCATTAGAGTTTAAGTCATCATTATTTAGGACCTTAGGTAATTCATTTGGATTATTAACATCTACTGAATTATAAACTCTAATTTTAATTTTATTTTCATCGGCGAGACGGTTTAATATAACAATATCATCCGGGTCTACTGACATCGAGTGGATGCCTGACCAGCCTCTGGAAGCGTAAAGGTTAGCTCCAATTATATAGGCTTCTTCTTTTCTTTCAGGAGTTAATTTTGGTAATAGGTCATTAATAAGTTGTGATGCATTGTCTATTAACATGCCATCGGGTTTATTTTCATTTTCTATACCAAATGCTTCATCAAATTTATTTATTGCTCCGCCATAAGGCGCAGCCGTCGACATATTAATGCCCGATAAGTTTAATGCTTCAGAATTGACGACCACAGCATGTCCATCTGCTCTTTCCAATATGATAGGGTGGTCTTTGCTGATATCATCTAAGTCTAACTTATTTGGAAACCGCTTTTCTGGCCAATGGGTTTCAATCCACCCGCGGCCATAAATAGTTTCGCCAATGGGCGTTGTTTTGACAGCCTCAGCGACTTTTTCTTTTAAGTGCTTGATCGAGTTAACGCCTTCAAGGTTTAGAGTTACCTCACGAAGTCCTATACCTAGCAAATGCCCATGTGCATCTGTAAGTCCAGGGTACATGGCTGAGCCATCCAAATTTATTTCTCGTAAATTATTAAAACTTGCAGAATTACACCAGTCTCCAACATTCTCGCCGACATAAACTATTTTTCCATTTTTTACGGCTACGGCCTCAACAATTGGCTTGTCATCATCAGCTGTGTATATAGTTCCTCCTGAGATGCACCAGTCATTCTCAGCTGCAACCTCTAATTGATTTGTATTTGAACATGCTGATAAAACACCTAAAGCTGCTGTTGTAAATAAAATACTCTTGAACATCTTTTTATCTCTTTTTAATATTAATAGTTGAAGTTTGTGAATATCCCTAATCTCTTAGTACCCATTCTCAGCTAATTCCTGATAAAGTGTTTCACGTCGCAATTCGATATATTTTTTTATCGATATATCTTTTTCATCACAGAGCCCAGTGCTATTTTCCGCATCAATTGCTGATGCATTATAAATCAGTTCGCAGCCATCTGGATTTTCAGCATCAGTATTATTTATTGCATCTTCAAGTAGTTGATTTCTGGTCTCTAGAATGGGTGAAAGTATATCCCAGTCTAGTTTATTATCTAAAATAAATTTAATATCCCCATAGAGTATTTGTTTGTTGGTTGGTTCAGAGAAAATAATATCCCATAAAATAGGATTGATTACACTGTCGTTTATAGTTCTTTCAGTCCAATGGATTTTACCAGGAGATGGGAATGCATATGTGGTAGCTATGTCCCTCCAAGGTCTTGCCCAATCTGGTGAGCCCCAAGTAGTGGGATGATGATCACGTAAAACAAAATCATTATCATGTACAAGGTAGACCCACTTATCTTTTAGTGGATTGTAATACAGATAATAATTATTTCCTACTTTTACATAATGATCTACAGCGCCTAAAACGATTTCAGCTGCGTGAGCTTTTATGAAACCACGAACATCAAATTGTTCTGCTAATTCTGCTGCACTTGGGTTAGATTGAACAAATCGCATAAAATCTTGTAATATGCCCCTACCTTCAGCAATGCTTTTTTTCTTGGTTTTGAGATCATATTTGGGCTTATAGGGTTTAAATTGGGAAATTTCACCACCCTGGTCATTTATGTCTGAATTAACAAATGTTGGATTCATATAATTGTTACTACCTAACCATTCTTCTCTTGAGTCTGGGTCAGATTTTTCAACCCCAACTAAACAGTAATTGGGATCAAAAAATATGGTTGAGCCTTCGTAGGGAACACAATTTAATTTAGCTTCCTCTGTACCTGATAAGTCTGCTTCTGCGCCTATTTTAAAAAGGAAACCATTTTTGCCAAAATATCTTTTCATGAAAGGTTTATCAACTTGTTCTACCATCTGGAATACACCCATATTGAATGTCATCGGTAAATCTTTTCCATAAAGTTGGTTCTCACCAGTAATTAATAG
>JABGVR010000221.1 GCA_018645985.1 Hellea sp.
CAGCAAAAATATTAGAAGAAATAATTCATAAAGCGTTACCTGAGAATGAAGCCTATGTTATCCAAGGCGGCGTTGAGGTAGCGCAAGAATTACTGTCTTTACCCTTTAATCATATTTACTACACTGGCGGAAACGCAGTCGGGAAAATAGTCATGAAGGCTGCAGCGGATAACTTCTCTTCTATAACGTTAGAGATGGGCGGGAAATCTCCAGTGATAGTTGATGAAACTGCTAATCTAGAAAATGCAGCCAAAAAAGTTGCATGGGGCCGTGTAATGAACGCAGGTCAAGTCTGCGTAGCACCTGAGTATGTTATTGCCCATGAAACTATTTCTGAAAGATTCACTTTACTAATTAAAGAGCAAATGGAATCTTTATATAACTCTGAAAATACGGGCTTTAATAATTCTAAATATGTTCCGCGTATAATAAATGGAAGACACACAAAACGTATAAAATCACTTATTGATGATGCCCTAAAAAAAGGAGCACAAACAGTACTTGGAGGTGGTGCAGATTTACAAGATAGATTTATCGAACCGACCATTTTGAAAAACATGAATGAAAAAATGAATATAATGAATGAGGAAGTATTTGGACCCGTAATTTCATTACTTACCTACAAAGAGCGGTCAGAGGTTATAGAAATTATTGAGAAACGCGCTAATCCATTAGCTTTGTATATTTATTCAAACAATAAAGATAATATTAGTTTTTTCTTAGACAATACTTCATCAGGATCAGCAGTCATTAACAATAATTGCATTCAGGCTGGCGGTAATCCCAACCTACCTTTTGGTGGTGTTGGTAGTTCTGGAATGGGCAGGTCTGGAGGTCACCGAGGGTTTGTAGAAATGTCAAATGAACGCTCTGTGGTACACCAACCTCTGGATAAATTTAGAGATTTTATGCTTCAATTCCCACCTTATTCAGACAAATATGTCAATATGATAACCAAAGCTATTAAGTAAATAATATATTTTAACTTATAATTAATCGTATTTGATACGGCCTTTTTCTCCATGCGTTTGCTGTAGAACAGCAGTCGCTATTGGACTGAAGCCCTCCCACATATCTTGCTTCACCTGATCAGCTGGAATTACAACGTCTGCATAGTCATTTGGGGCTCGCCAGCCTGGGTGTGGTTGTATTTTAACATATTGTCCACCGATTGGATGCTGAGCTAGTCTCTTATCTAAAACCTTAGTCAAACGCTTAACTAAATCTGGCCTCTCAAGAGATAAATCTGTCGTTTCATTAGGATCTGACCACACATTATAAAGTTCGGTTTCAACTTCACTGGATCGCCGCTTATGGTTGACATGTTGGATAAGCTTCCACTGCTCATCCAAGACACCATATTTAAATTGATTATAAATTGGAATGTTCGAAGTAAAAATTAGGGGCTCGCCTCTTTCTTTTTCACCTTTTCCAATAATCGCACTCCATCTATCAATGCCATCAATCTTCTTTGTGTAACTTGGTGATATACCAGTTGCTGCCATTAAGCTTGGGTAGACATCCATGACCGAAACAACATTCTCATTAATGGTATTAGGAGGCAAAACATCAGGCCAACGCATAACAGCATTTACTCTCACTCCCCCCTCATAACTCTCAAGCTTTCCTCCTCGCAGAGGCTTATTTACACCTCCAAAATTATAATAGCCCCCATTATCTGAGAAAAATAAAACTATAGTATTATCTGCAATACCTTCGCTATCTAAACTTGAAAGAATACTGCCAATTGCTTGATCAAGACTATCAACCATAGCAGCATAAGTTTTTGCTGGATGACGCGGGGTGTCTAACCTTGAAGTGTATTTTGCTTTATCCTCTTCCTTAGCCTCCATTGGCGAATGCGGAGCAAGAAAGGGAACATACAGAAAAAAAGGCTTCTCTGGATTTCTGAGGTTTTCAATATAGTGTGATGCTTGATTTCCGTGGACGTCAGTCGCGTATTCGCCTGAATGATCCACTGTCTCTCCATTAACCTGAAAATCATGCCCGCCAGCAAAAGTATGATCAAAATAAAGTACATCAGTATTAAAGTGACCGTAAAAATGATCAAACCCTCGAGCGTTTGGGGTATGTTGCTCGATTGTATGACCCAAATGCCATTTTCCAATCATAGCGGTTTGGTATCCTGCGCTTTTAAAGTCTTCAGGCATAAATTTCTCGACCGGAGAAATGCCAGCATTATCCCAGGCCATAAAAACAGCATGTGCTGCACCTAGTTTTATTGGGTCACGCGCTGTCATTAAAGCGGCACGAGTTGGAGTGCAAAAAGGAGTTGCATAAAATCTCTCAAGGCGCATGCCCTCTTTAGCTAATCTATCAATATTTGGGGTATTTATATCGCTTCCACGATAACCAACATCCGACCAGCCTAAATCATCAGCTAAAAGAATAATTATATTTGGTTGAGGTGCATCTGCCGCACGTGTTTTTACTAATTTAGATAGGTTTACTGTTTCGATAGAAGTAAAACTAAAATTAGAAGAGGGGTTTTTGTTAAGCTTAATCTTCAAAAATAATATTGATAAAATTATCAATATTATGCTTACTATAAATATGATCTTCTTCACTCTACCCCCTTAATGAACCAGATAATAATCATTGCATAATTATGAATTTACACCCATCGCATGCTTGGCTGCAACATAGCCAAAAGTCATTGCTGGCCCAATTGTGGAGCCAGCACCAGGATAAGTATATCCCATTACAGATGAAGCGGTATTCCCAGTTGCATATAATCCTAAAATGGGTCTACCATTTTTATTTAACGCCTGAGCATTTATATCAACGTCTACCCCGCCTTTTGTACCTATATCCCCCGGATATACAGGAAATGCATAAAACGGAGCTTTCAATAAAGGCGCTAAGCATGGGTTTGGGGTAACTGACGGGTCACCATAATATTTATCATATGATGTACTGCCTGAGCCAAAGTCTTCATCAACTCCTGTTTCGGAGTATTTTGCAACCTTTTTAACTGTGTCTTTCAAACCAGTTTCATCCACCCCCATAAGAGAGGCTAATCCCTCTATGGTGTCAGATTTTTTTACAATCGCCTTAATAGAGCTATTCCACTTTGAATCGGGATGAACTGCTGTTGGATATAAAGGCCCAATGCCGTACTTTTCTCTTGCTCGACGATCAAAAATAACCCAACTAGTTTTCGGATGCGCCTGAAGTTGACGACCAACTTCATCATAACTAGCAGCTTCATTTAAATATCTTTTTCCATTCTCATTCACTATGTAAATTCCAGGTAGCGCTCTCTCCGCAAATAAAATTCTTGAACGGTCATCTCTTGGAAGCCTTACGGAAGGGCCCCACCAAGCGGCATCCATTAACGTGAGGTTTGCTCCTACTGCTTGAGCAGCAATATGAGCATCACCTGTATTTTGACCAGGAGTAGCGCTCCAATTCGTATCGGTTGGACCAGGCAAATTAGCATTCCTCATATCAGAGTTATGCTCAAACCCGCCCGCAGCAAGAATAACACCGCGCTTTGTTGTGATCAAAATATCTTCACCATTTTTGGTAACTATTGCTCCTGTTACCTTACCGTTTTTTTCAACTAATGACTTTAATGAGGTTGATCTCCAAATTGGTATATCTCGCTTAAAAACAGAAGTTAGACACCGCCCTACTAAAGCATTACCTAAGCATAAACGACGATGTCTCTTTGATTTTAATCGCATTGGAATATCCAAACGGTAGGATATCATCAACTTTGCCATTATCCACTTCCAGCCCTTAGATCGAGTGATAATTTTTTTTGCCTCATTCACCGTTATTGTGAAGCCACCAAATATTGTTTGGGGATGAGGAGGTCGCATATTTAAAAATTCTTTGCCTAGTCTTGTTGCTGAAATTGGAAGAGGGTCAAGAGTGCGCCAGCCGTCTTTACTGCCCGGTTTTTCTGTAAGGTAATCAGCATAGGGGGTTGAAACAAACTTTACATCTGAATTGTCTTCCATATCTTTAAGCATTTTAGGGGCATTCTGAACGTAAGACTTCAATCGACTATCAGAAACCTTATCTCCTACACATGCTTTTAAATACTCTAAGGCAGCTTCCGGGGAATCAGTCTCCCCATGTTCTGCCCTGAGGTGGTTGCAAGGTATCCATATACCTCCACCCGAGGTGGCTGATGTGCCTCCATACATGTCAGACTTTTCAATAACTAAAACGGTACCACCGTTGTCATGCGCTGTTATTGCTGCAGTTAGTGCTCCCGCACCAGAACCAACTACCAGTACGTCATATTCTATAGAATCCATTTACTTTTCACCATCGATTAAAATTATCTTGGTATGTACGTGCAGTCAAAACATCATTTTTGCAATCACAAAATACGCAAAATGTACATTAATTATAAAATTAATCATAAATTGCGTACTTAAAGCTTATTTTAAATACGCAATTCAACAAAAATTCTACATATTTAAAAGAGAACAAAGCATAAACATTTATTGACTTTTTCTAAATATTAGGTTTATTTAAAAAAAAATGGAAACAAATATGCCTAAGCCTAGTTCTTGCTTTATATGCCAATCATGCGGATCAGTTCATACTAAATGGGCAGGGAGGTGTGATAGCTGCGGTGAGTGGAATACATTATTCGAGGAAGCAACCACACAACACACGCGGCCAAAAAGTAAAAATAAAAGAAATATAGATTTTGTAAGTCTTAATGGTGAAAGCGTTGATGTACCTCGCCTAAAGTCAGGAATTTCAGAACTTGATAGAGTTACAGGAGGCGGCCTTGTTCCAGGTTCGGCTATATTAGTTGGCGGAGACCCAGGTATAGGTAAATCTACACTTTTACTTCAGGCGGCTGGGAAAACAGCTCAATCAGGATTTAAAACAGCATATATATCAGGAGAAGAAAGTGTAGATCAAGTCAGGAGGCGGGCTAAACGTCTTGGCTTTAAAAATGCGTCTGTGTCACTTGCATCAGAGACTTCACTTGGCCCTATATTAGATGGACTAATGATTGAAAAACCAGATATTATTATAATTGACTCTATACAAACCCTTTGGACTGATCAGATTAGCGCTGCACCGGGGACTGTAACTCAAGTAAGGGCCTGCGCCCAAGAATTAACCAGGTTTGCTAAGAAACGCGGTGCATGTGTTATCTTGGTTGGTCATGTAACAAAGGATGGACAAATTGCTGGGCCTAGAGTGGTGGAACACATGGTTGATGCAGTGCTTTATTTCGAGGGTGATAGGGCTCATCAATTTAGAATATTAAGAGCACATAAAAACAGATTTGGACCCACCGACGAAATAGGCGTCTTTGAAATGCGAGAGAACGGTCTTTCAGAAGTCGCAAATCCTTCTGCATTATTTTTGGATGGTCGCGGCGCAGCTTCCACCGGGACCTCTATCTTTGCTGGCTTAGAGGGCACAAGACCTGTTCTTACAGAAATCCAAGCCCTAGTAGCTCCAGCAGCTTTTGGCACGCCACGAAGGGCAGTTGTTGGATGGGATAATGGTCGCTTAGCAATGGTATTAGCTGTACTTGAAGCACGCTGTGGTGTGAGTTTTGCTAACAAAGATGTTTATTTAAATGTTGCTGGGGGGTTAAGAATAAACGAACCTGCCGCAGATCTTGCTGTTGCAGCAGCTATTGCCTCCTCAGCTTTCGATGTACCCTTGCCGAAAGATAGCGTGGTTTTTGGTGAAATAAGCCTCTCAGGCGATGTAAGACCGGTTGGGCGTACAGAAGCGAGATTGAAAGAAGCATCTAAACTTGGCTTTCAAACTGCAATTACATCAAATATTCCGAAAAAATTAGAAAAAAATCTTACCTCAATAATGCCAATCGTTACAATCAAGGCTTTGCCTGATTTAATAAGCCGTGTAGAGATAAGTGCGGAACGCGGCTTAGAAGATGATTCTGCTTGGGGAATGGGTATAAAAGCCGCTTAAATAGTGGAAATTACTAATGAACATTGGGGTATGGCATTACAACAGCTTTGATATAGTTGTTTTGTTAATCTTACTGATATCAAGTTTACTTGCATTTAAGCGAGGCCTTAAACGTGAGCTAGCCTCTATCCTATCTCTACTAATTGCTGCTTTCACAACTTTTGTAATTTACGGAAGCTTCGGTTACGCGGTTCAAGAGTTAATTTCTCCGATATGGCTAGCAAACATTCTCATTGGTATTGGAACCTTCTCTCTTACATATGGAATTTTGTTTTTTATTCTAAGAAAAACATTAAATTCATTAACCGGAAAAGATGCTGGCATAATGGATAACGTTCTTGGGGCATGTTTTGGCCTCTTAAGGGGCTTTATCATAGCGTCTCTCGGTGTAATGTTACTCACGTCTCAATACAGAGCATCACAAGATGCAAAAAACTTTAGAAATTTCATGAATAAAAACCCTGAAACCATAACCGAAGAGATAATGAAAAAGATGCCAAAGTTCATGAAAGAGCAATTGGATGCAACGGAAATTAAACTGCCCAATATTTATAAGAATTCAACTATTTACCCTCTACTTAATTTAATAAGTAATAAGATTCAAACCTTGCCTTTTGCAAAAATGCGTTCATATGCTGAGCAAGTAAAAAAAAGTAAGCTTGATGATTTATTTAAGGAAAATAAATGATGGTTAATTCTAGTGAAGACCCACACTGCACTTTTGACCCTGATGAAGATAAGATAAAGGAAGAATGCGGCGTCTTTGGAATCTTTGGAATCGATAACGCTGCCTCTATGACTGCGCTCGGACTTCATGCGCTCCAACACCGAGGACAAGAAGCTTGCGGAATTGCGACGAGCGATGGGGACACTTTCCACACGGAACGACACTTTGGGCTAGTTGGTGACAATTTCACAGGCGATGACCCTTCAAGTCGTTTACCTGGTTTTATATCTATTGGTCATAATCGCTACTCTACAGCCGGTGGTCAACGGACGCTCAGAAACGTTCAACCTTTGTATGCAGAATTTCATTCCGGAGGATTTGCATTAGCCCACAATGGTCATATCACAAATGCCTATACTATAAGAGACCAACTCAACGAAGCAGGAGCATTATTTCAAAGTACATCCGATACAGAGGTGGTACTTCATCTGATTGCGCGGGGTAAAAGTGGAGAGTTCATAGACCGCTTTATCTCTGCAATCCGGCAAGTTGAAGGAGGTTATGCTTTCGTAGGCATGACTAAAAACACTTTAGTTGGCGCAAGAGATAGACTCGGAATACGCCCACTTCTTATTGGAAGGCTTGGTGATAGCTATGTCTTGGCCTCTGAGACCGTAGCACTAGATATGATATCAGCTGAATTTGTCAGAGAAGTTGAGCCAGGAGAAGTTGTGGCAATAAACTCTGACGGAATTCGTTCTTTTAGGGCATTTCCAAAGAGCGAGCCAAGGCCATGTATATTTGAATTTGTTTATTTCGCACGTCCTGACAGCGTGGTAAATGGAAAAAGCGTTTATGATGTTAGAAAACGAATGGGGAAAAAATTAGCAAGGGAAGCCCCAGCAGATGTTGATGTAATAATTCCTGTTCCAGATAGTGGAGTACCGGCTGCACTAGGCTTTTCTCAGGAAACAGGAATTCCATTTGAACTAGGAATTATTCGTAATCATTATGTTGGTCGAACTTTTATTCAACCCACACAGCAGATTAGAGATATGGGAGTACGTTTGAAGCATTCCGCAAATCGAGCTATGATTGATGGAAAACGTGTTTTACTTGTTGACGACTCAATTGTAAGGGGCACCACATCAACTAAAATTGTTCGTATGATTAAAGCTGCTGGAGCAAAAGAGGTGCATTTTAGGTCAGCTTCTCCACCTATTAAACACCCAGATCATTATGGCATTGATATGCCAACAAAAGAGAAACTTATAGCAGCCAACTATTCCCTTCAAGCCATGACAGAAATGCTGGAGGTAGATAGTCTCGGATTTTTATCCGTTGAAGGTCTTTATTGGGCAATGGGGGAGAAATTTAGAGAACTAAATGCTCCTCAATATACTGACCATTGTTTTACAGGTGATTATCCAACACCTCTAATTGACCGTGACCGTAAGCTTTTAGATGCAAGCAATCAACTTTCATTTTTAGTTGAGGTTGCTTAAAAATATGAGCAGTCAGACTTTGAAAGGTCGGGTTACGCTTGTGACAGGTGCATCACGCGGCATTGGATATCAATCAGCAATAGCTTTAGCAAAAGCTGGCTCACACGTTATAGCAACTGCAAGAACGCAGGGTGGTTTAGAAGATCTTGATGATGCAATTCAATCTTTTGGGGGAGAATGTACACTTGTTCCAATGGATTTAAAAAACCTTGATGGCATAGATCAGCTTGGAAAGGTTATTCATGATCGATGGGGTAAGCTAGATGGATTGCTCGCTAATGCTGGGACTCTGGGTGAAATAACTTTGGCATCGCATACAGTACCTAAAAAGTGGGATGAAATAATAGCCGTAAATTTGACATCAAACTACAGGCTAATTCGCTCACTAGATACCCTACTTAAAGCATCAAAATCAGGAAGGGCATTATTTCTTACATCAAGTGTTGCAAAAAGCCATCCTGCATATTGGGGGGCATACGCTGCATCAAAAGCGGCTTTAGAAGCTTTTGTCTCATGCTATGCAAAAGAAGTAGAAATTACTGACTTGAAGGTTAACTTATTAAATCCAGGCGCGATGAGAACAGCAATGCGAGCAAAAGCTATGCCAGGAGAAAATCCAGAGGAAGTTCCAAACCCTTTATTGATAACACCGCTAATAGTAGATATGCTTTCTGCATCATTTAGCAAGAATGATGCATTAGTTAATTTCAGAGAAACTACCCATTATAAACACTAGATATTCCTATTAACTTTTATATTTAAGAGTTTTCTTTGACCGATAACAAAGAATTCAAATCATCAATATCAGTTAATTTCCTTAGATGAAAAATAGAACCCTCTATATTTAATAAAATATCACTAAGAGTATATTTATGTGACCACCTAACATTTCTAAATATATCTTTTTTTAATGGCGCATTCATACCAATTAACCAGAAACCACCGTCTTCAGCGGGGCCAAGAACAGTATCATAAGACTTCAGAGCCTTAAATGCTGTAGCTATATCTTTTTGATTTAACTGAGGGCAATCAGTTCCAATTACAACTATTGGACCTTTTTTTCTAAAAATCTTATTAAGCTTATCCGATAAAGTACCTCTGGCTTGTGAAACTTGCCTTATACCTTGCCATTCAATTACTTCACCTAAACTTTTTGAAGGTGTTCCAGAAATGATGACTTCCCACCTTGGATCATGAGTCCTTTTAATTACTTTTGCGATCATACCTTTATAAATTCTATGCGCGTGCACTTTACCTATATCAGATGCCAACCTAGTTTTAGCTAATCCAAGAATAGGAGCCCTTGATAAAATATAAACACGTGGTTTCATTTATGATTGAGATATGTTTCTGCTAATTTTTTTACTGAAACACCCCTTTTATATGCCAAAAGAAGAGCTAAATTCTTAAATCCGCGTCTAAAAATACCATCACGTTCGTGCTTTGTTATATCGATTAACATATACCCACTCATAGGTCTTAGAGCCCTCCTTCCATAGCGCTTCTTTATTTCCTCTATCAGCGCAACGTCCTCAAATAATATTTGAGGAGGATAACCTCCACAATCATCATACATATTTTTTGATATCAGCAACCCTTGGTCGCCATAAGGCAAACCCAATAAAAAGCACCTAATCGTTACTAATGTATTCAATATTCTGGCCGGAAAACTGTTAGACTTAGCCTTAAACTTTAAATAACCGGCAGAGGTTGGGTATTTTGCAATTTGCTCAGTAACAATATTATTTATATCAGCAGGTAGCTCATTATCTGCATGGATAAAAAAATACCACTGCGCCCCGCAATTGTATTTTGCACCTAATGCAAGTTGACTCCCCCTTCCATTTGCTCCTAAAGCAACTATTGAATTTTTGGCAGCGTATTGCATAGTTCCATCTGTGGATCCTCCATCAGCCACTACAATACGGTTAAATACTTTTAACTTTGGTAACAAAGTGGATATCTGCCCTATGCAGTTTAATGTTGGAATAACTACGCAAATCATATTTACTTATTTGCCTCTTATGACTTTAGTGGCAATAGATAAAAAATAATTTAAATTAATAGATCAAGGGTGTGGTGAGATTGAAAAAAAAATTTCCAGATTTTTTATTTGAAACTGCATATAAAGGAATTGTATGCGGAGTGGATGAAGCTGGGAGAGGACCACTTGCTGGACCTGTAGTTGCTGCAGCAGTCATATTAAATCCATCCGACTACCCTTTAGGGTTAAACGACAGTAAAGTTTTAAATTCAAATAAACGTGAAAGTTTATTCCTAGACATAGCGCGAACCTCTATTTTCGGAATTGGTATTGCGGAACCAGAAGAAATAGATAGACTAAATATACTCCATGCTAGTCTCTCAGCTATGAGAAGAGCTATATTGGATTTGACTACATTACCTGACGTAGCACTAATTGATGGAAATAAAGCTCCAATTTTACCGTTAAAAACTGAATGTATAATTAAGGGAGATAGTTTGAGTTTATCAATTGCTGCTGCATCAATAATAGCCAAGGTCACAAGAGACAAACTAATGCTTGAGGCAGAAAATAGATTCCCTGGCTATGAATTTGAAGCACATAAAGGTTATCCGACAAAACTTCACTTACAAAAACTTTCGTTACTGGGCTCATCGCCCATTCATAGAAAAAGCTTCAAACCCGTCAGATTAAATCCATTACGATAACTTGTATTAGAAATTTTTAGGACTATTTTAGTTAAATGTCAGAACTTATAGCGAAACAGAAAATCAATGGATCGATAGAGTGGCAACCTCATCGACCAGAGAGACCTTTGAAGTCTGAAGGCGGTAAGAAGTTCAGATTAGTAAGTGATTTCGAACCAGCAGGGGATCAACCCGCAGCCATAGAAGAACTCAGCCAAGGACTTGATCAATTAAGCAGGGATCAAGTATTATTGGGGGTAACAGGGTCTGGAAAAACATTTACAATGGCCAAAATAATAGAAAAACAGCAGCGCCCTGCATTAATTATGGCTCCTAACAAAACACTTGCAGCCCAATTATATTCTGAATTTAAAAGCTTTTTTCCAGATAATGCTGTCGAGTACTTTGTATCCTACTACGATTACTATCAACCAGAAGCTTATGTACCAAGAACAGACACATTTATTGAAAAAGATAGTTCTCTTAATGAACAAATTGATAGAATGAGGCATGCTGCGACAAGGGCCATACTTGAACGTGATGACTGTATAATAATCGCATCTGTATCCTGCATCTATGGTATTGGTTCTGTTGAAACATACACTGAAATGACTATAGATATTTCGAATGGTCAGGAAATTAACTCCAGGGACTTCATCGCCCAGCTAGTTCAATTGCAATATCAAAGAAATGATTTGGCATTTCAAAGAGGGTCCTTTCGTGTTCGAGGTGATACAATTGAATTATTTCCTGCTCATTATGATGATACTGCTTGGAGATTTGATTTTTTTGGAGATGAAATCGACTCTATTACTGTTTTTGATCCATTGACGGGTAGAAGTAGTAAAAAAATAGAAAATGTCAGGATTTATGCAAACTCACACTACGTAACCCCAAAGCCTACTGTTCAATCAGCCATGAAGGGTATCAAAAGCGAATTAAAAAACCGTTTGGAATTCTATAACAGTAACAAAAAATTACTTGAAGCACAGAGGATAGCACAGAGAACTGAGTTTGATTTAGAAATGATAGCGGCACAGGGTTTCTGTACAGGGATAGAAAACTATTCTCGTTACCTTACAGGACGAGCTCCTGGTGAACCTCCCCCTACCCTGTTCGAGTACTTACCCGAAAATGCTATTCTTTTTACTGATGAAAGTCATGTGACTGTTCCCCAAATAGGAGCAATGAGTAAAGGTGACTTTAGCCGGAAATCAACTCTTTCTGAACATGGCTTCCGATTGCCTAGCTGTGTAGACAACCGGCCTTTGAAGTTTGAAGAATGGGAAGCTATGCGCCCACAAACTGTTCATGTATCTGCCACACCAGGAAAATGGGAAATGCAACGAACTCAGGGAATATTTACTGAGCAAGTGATACGGCCTACAGGGTTGATTGATCCACCAGTTGAAATTAGACCAGTGTCGACCAATGGGGCTAGCCAAGTAGATGATGTTATTCATGAGGTTAAAGAAGTTGCAGGTAGAGGATTTAGGTCTTTAATAACAACGTTAACAAAGAGAATGGCAGAAGATCTGACTGATTATATGCATGATCAAGCCATTCGTGTCCGCTATATGCACAGCGATATAGATACACTTGAACGAATAGAAATAATAAGGGATCTACGCTTGGGAAAGTTTGATGTTTTGGTTGGTATTAATTTACTCAGAGAGGGCTTAGATATACCCGAATGTGCTTTCGTTGGTATTTTAGATGCAGACAAGGAGGGTTTTCTCAGAAGCGAAACATCGCTAGTTCAAACCATAGGTAGGGCAGCTAGAAATAGTGAAGCCAAAGTAGTTCTTTATGGCGATCGCATCACCGGGTCAATGCAGAGGGCTATTGATGAAACGGACAGACGCAGAGCCAGACAAGTAGAGCATAATGAGTTAAATAATATTACCCCTAAAACTGTGCTCCGCGGAGTTGCTGACACAGTTGGGGATAGTCAGGATGCACAGAGAATTAAGGATGAAGCAAATCGATTTACTCCGACAGGGCAAATAAAAAAGAAATATATTGAAAGTTCAGGAAATTCATCTGACTTCAAAGGAGGGAATAACATTATAACCGTGATGGCTGATATTGAAAAACAGATGTTCAAGGCAGCAGAGAATTTAGAATTTGAAAAAGCCGCGGAATTAAGAGATGAGCTAGAGAGACTCAAAAACAATTCTTAAAAACTTGAATGTATAAATATTCTACCTTTTAAACAAGCCGACATCTGTACCACAAAGCTTATCCCAGAACCTAAAATAAAGG
>JABGVR010000222.1 GCA_018645985.1 Hellea sp.
CGGGTTGATAATTTGCAGTTGGCACCACAGAGAAGGCCTCAAGTTAGTCTCTAAGTTTGCCTAGACGGATCCCAAGTGTTTAGTCGTATCGATCAACATGAGTAATAAGTTTGAATAATCAGTATCAGCATCAATAATACTCTCTCTTACTATATTAGTAAGAGAGACTTCAGCAGTCGGTATTAAATATTGGTCAACTGTAGTTTTATATAAATCTTCTTCAAACTTTGGTAGTTGTCCGGTTCCAAAAAGCGCATGCTCCCTCACCAAAACAGGTGGTGAATATTCAGTGTATTCAAATTCAGTTGTATGAATATCAATCATAAAAGCTGAAAGAGCTCTATCTAGTCGGCTCAATAAACCCTGCAAGACAACGAACCGACTACCACTCATTTTAGCAGCAGTTTCGAAATCCATCATTCCTAATTCTTCACCTAATTGATCATGTCCTTTTGGAGAAAAGTCAAATACTGGGGGTTCTAAGTATCGATGCAACTCAACATTACCATCTTCATTATCGCCTATGGGAACATCAGGAAACGGAATATTAGGAAGCTCAGACAAAAGTGAATGAAGTTGGTTTTTTTCACTCTCAACTTGTATACCCATTGCTGATATAACATTTTTTGCACCTGATACTTCAGCCTTCAACCTAGCTAGCTCATCATGATCACCGTTTGCTACTGCACGTCCTATCAATTTGGAACTTTTATTACGAGCAGCCTCAGCTTCTTGCAGAACTTGCATAGCCTTGCGTATCAAGGCATCTTGATTTAAGATCTTCTGAGCAATTGGCTCTAATCCTCTTTTGGACCAAAGCTCGTCATAATTTTCGGGATTTTCCCTTATAGACTTTATATCATGCATTTTCATCTCGATTAGATTTTAAGTGCTATAGACCTATGCTAACGCCTCGTAAAGCAGCATATGAGTTATATTATGCTAAAAAAATAGCGTCTTGGCTAGGGGAAGCCAAGACGCAGATAATTGCCCAATCTTTAAGGGGAGAAGTTGGACTGTTACTTATTGGGTAGTCCGCAATCAGTAACAAGATAGTTACGAAATTAGGTACATAAATGGATTTAAAAATATAAATTTTTTAGAATTTAAATAAATAGAGGCTACAAAGTAAAATTCTTACTAGTTAAAAAGTGTAAGTATTAACCAGAAAAATTTCTCAATCTTTCTCTAGCCTTATCAGAACCAAGTAAAACAATTAATTTTGCCATTTCAGGGCCTTTATCAAGCCCTGTAAGCGCTTTTCTCAATGGCATAAATAAATCTCTTCCTTTTCGGTTATACTTAATTTTTAATGCATTTGTCCATTCTGACCAAGTATTATCAGTGATAGAGGAAGGAAGCATTTCTGCAGCCCCGAAACAAAAGTCTTTATCCTCTTCGTTTATCTGGCCCTGCATATCTTTAAAAATTATTTCATTCCACAGTATGGCGTCATTCATTTTTAGAATATTACTGCGAATTAACTCCCAAAAGTCTTTTGATCCTAAAATACTCATCTCAGATAATTTAGCACTTACCTCTTTGTAAGATAACTCATTTAATAATTTACCGTTCAATAATTCTAATTCTGTTTCGTCAAATCGAGCTGGGGCACGGCCAATTTTACTAAATGAAAATTCACTTGTTAAGATATTCATAGATATACGAGGTTCTATAGTGTCAGAAGTCCCTATTTTTCCTAATAATGAGCAAATAGCTAGGGGCTCAAAGCCTTGAGAGTTTAGCTCCTCCATGGAGAGAGAACCAAGTCTCTTCGATAAACCCTTGCCATCCTTACCAACTAACAAAGGGGTATGAGCAAATGTTGGAATATGTCTAGATAATGCTTTAAAAATTTCTATCTGAGCTCCAGAGTTAGTAACGTGGTCTTCCCCACGAATAACATGTGTAATGTTTTCATCTATATCATCAACCACGCTTGGTAAGGTATACAAAAAAGTACCATCTCCGCGAATTAAAACAGGATCGGAGAGAGATGAAGTATCTACACTCTGATTTCCGCGGACCATGTCATTCCAAGTTACAATCGCTCCTGAAAGTTTAAAACGCCAATGAGGCCTTCTTCCTTCATCCTCATAAGCGGTTTTCTGATGAGACGTTAGCTCTAGACCCGAACGGTTATATACAGGGGGTTTCCCCTGAACACGTTGAAGCTTTCTCTGTCTGTCAAGTTCCTCAGAGGTTTCATAACACGCGTATAGTAGTCCATTTTTTTTTAACTTTTCGGCTATCGATCTATATGTTTGAAAACGGTCAGACTGATTAAATGTATAATCCCAACTTAAACCTAACCAATTTAAATCGTCTTTTATGCCTAACTCATATGCATCAGTTGATCTTGAAGTATCAGTATCGTCAATACGTAAAATAAATTTACCACTCTTCTCTCTGGCGAAAAGCCAGTTCATAAGGGCGGTACGGACATTTCCAACATGCAAGCGGCCTGTTGGAGAAGGTGCAAATCGGCAAATGACTGTCATCTATTTATCCTTAATGTATCACTGATCTCGATACCCATTTGTAATTGGATAACGACGGTCTTTACCAAAATTTTTAGTTCCAATTTTAACTCCTGGAGGAGCTTGGCGGCGCTTATATTCAGCAACATATAATAAGTGCTGAATCCTTTTTACCTCTTCAATCGTATGCCCGCGTTGAACTATTTCTTCAACTGTTAATTCTAGTTCAATTAAACCAAAGAGTATATCATCAAGCACTTTATAATCCGGCAAGCTGTCACTATCTTTCTGATCTAGTCGTAGTTCGGCAGATGGAGGTTTTTTTAAAATATTGGACGGAATGGGCCTTTTTTTTCCTAACAAATCATCCAAATTATTATTGTTTCGCCATTCACAGATTTCAAATAACTTACTTTTATAAATATCTTTTATTGGATTAAATCCACCGCACATATCACCGTAAAGTGTAGCGTAGCCAACAGCCATTTCGGACTTATTTCCAGTTGTTACAACCATAGGGCCGAATTTATTAGACAAACCCATCAGGACTATAGCACGCGCCCTTGACTGCAAATTTTCTTCTGTTAAATCATTTTCCTGACCCTTAAACAAAGCACCAAGCATTGCCTCATACGCTTCAATGGCGGGCTTAATAGA
>JABGVR010000223.1 GCA_018645985.1 Hellea sp.
CCCATTGCGTTCCCAAATAATGACAGGCCTGGGGTTATGCTTGCTAGCGCAGTTCAAACATATAACAAAAGGTTTGATGTTAAGTGTGGAGATAATATATCATTATTTACTAACAATAGCGGCACTAATTTAAGTAAAATATCAAACCTTATCGATACCAGAGACGGCTTACACATAGTCAATGTCCATGGAAGAAATCAGATCAGAAGCATTACGCTTAATTCTGGCAAGAAAATAAATTCAGATTGCTTGGCAATATCAGGGGGATGGAACCCCAACTTGCAATTAACATGCCACAAAAGAGGTAAACCAAAATGGAATGAAAAGCTTTCCTGCTTTGTTCCAGACAACTCAAATTTACCAAATAATATGCATGTGATTGGATCAGCAAATGGTTCTTTTTCGACACAAAGTGTTTTCAACGATGTATCAGATTTAACTAAGCAACTAGGTTATCGAATTACAGAAAAAATTAAAACAGAGGACAACCCCCTTAACTTAAAACCCTTTTGGTTCGTAAAAAGTAAAAAAAGAAGTTGGGTTGATTTTCAAAATGATGTCACAGTTAAGGATATAACTTTGGCTCATCAAGAAGGATTTTCATCAGTTGAGCATGTAAAACGATATACAACACTAGGTATGGCGACCGATCAGGGCAAAACCTCCAATGTAATAGGCCTCGCTGTGCTTGCTGATGCAACGAATAAAACTATTCCTGAAACTGGAACAACTATTTTCCGACCACCTTATACTCCCGTATCTATTGGAGCTTTTGCTGGCGCCCATAAAGGTAAACACTTTAAACCTATACGCCTGACGCCAAGCCATGAGTTTGCAAGTGAAATTGGAGCAACTTTTGTTGATACAGGCTACTGGAAGAGAGCTCAGTGGTTTTCTCACGATAAAGATGTCATATGGCGTGACTCAGTGGACAGAGAAGTTTTAATGACTAGAAATTCTGTTGGAATTTGTGACGTATCAACATTAGGAAAAATAGACATCCAAGGTAAAGATGCAGGTAAGTTCTTAAATAAAATATATATCAATACATTTAGTACATTAAAAGTAGGTAAATGTAGATATGGTTTAATGTTACGCGAAGATGGTATTGCTATGGACGATGGCACATCAGCAAGATTATCAGAAACCCATTATATTATGACAACAACGACAGCAAAAGCTGGTAGTGTCTATTCACATTTAGAATTTTGTCGTCAAGTTTTGTTTCCAAACATGGATGTACACATTATATCAACTACAGATCAATGGGCACAATTTTCAATTGCAGGACCAAATGCTCGAAACCTTTTAAGTAAAATAATTGACCCAAGTTTCAACATATCCAATGAAACATTTCCCTATATGGCGTGTGCAGAAATAACTATTTGTTCCGGAGTCAGAGCGAGAATATTTCGTCTCTCATTCTCTGGAGAACTTGCCTATGAAATATCTGTTCCTTCACGTTATGGCGATGCATTAATACGAAAGCTAATATCAGCCGGTAAAGAATTTAGCGTTACTATGTACGGAACAGAAGCTTTAGGAGTAATGCGTATTGAAAAAGGGCATGCAGCGGGTAATGAATTAGATGGGCGTAACACACCAACAAACCTTGGGCTTAACGGACTAATGGCAAAGAAAAAAGATTATATTGGAAAAACGCTTTCATCTCGGGAAAAACTTTCTGGAAATAAAACTATGGTGGGTTTTTTATCAGTTAATCCATCAGAAAAACTCACTAGTGGTTCCCATTTCATGAATATAGATGATAAAATATTACCTGAAAATGATCAGGGGCATATGAGCAGTGTAGCTTATTCTCCTATTCTTGAGAGATATATTGGAATTGGTTTTTTAAAAAATGGCAAAGATAGATATGACGAAACCTTGAAAGCGATTGACTTTTTACAAAATAATCATGTTGAAGTTAAAGTAGTAAGTCCCCACTTCATAGATCCAAATGGAGACCGTCTACGTGCCTAATTTAAATAAAAAAACTGCAATTAATAAATATAGAAAAACATTTAAAAATATTGAAATATATGAGGGACCCCCAGAAGAAATTATATCTTTATCAAGCTCATTGAATGATGTTGAGGCATTTAAGATAAAGTTTAAAAGTATATTTGGTATATATCCCCCAAAACCAAACGAGATGAAAGACTTTAAAGATGGCCAAGTTTTATGGTCAGGACAAGGTCAATATTTTTTATTTATGAATACTGATGATCAATATCTGGATACACGCATAGCAAAAGAATTTGATGGAACCGCCTATTCCACTCTTCAATCCGATGCGTGGGCAACAATTATAATTGAAGGGTCAGAAATTTTTAAATTACTAGAACGAACTATATCATTGGACCTATTTAATGCAGAAGATTATTATGCATCAAGAACAATTAGTTTTCACGTTTCAGTTATAGTCATCAAACTTAATAAAAATAAAGTAAAAATAATTACTCCAAGGACCTCGTCAAATTCGTTTCTGGAAGCATTAGTGCAAACCGCGACAAATGTATCACTCCCCTGCCCCAAGTCTGGAAGCATCAGTTGATGGTACCAAAATACGATCAGCGATTAAATTTAGTTTTTCATAATTTAAC
>JABGVR010000224.1 GCA_018645985.1 Hellea sp.
AAGTCATCCAACCTTTCTTGTACCGACTCTGTTTCAGCCATGGCCGCACGGATTGCTCGCATCAGCTTAGGTGATTTACCCTTATTTTTAACATTACTGTTCATACAACCCTAAATTAAGCAAAAATGGATTAGAATTACGATATAGTTATTTAACATAAAAAAACCCACCTTGAAAGATGGGTTTTAGCGAATAAAATTTCTAAGAAACTATTTTTTCTTAGCTTCGCCTTTTTTTCTAGCAGCAACTATACCACGACCTGTTGTACGCTCTGCAATACGTGCAGATTTACCACGACGGTCACGTAAATAATATAGCTTAGCCCTACGAACTCTGCCTTTTCTCTTTATCTCAATAGCCTCCACTAAAGGAGAATAAACTGGAAAAACTCTTTCAACGCCTTCACCATAGGATATCTTTCTAACAGTGAAACTCTCATTCAAACCTTTGCCTGAACGGGCTATGCATACACCTTCAAAAGCCTGGAGACGACTTCGTGTCCCCTCGGTTATACGAACTTGTACAACTAAAGTGTCTCCTGCTGAAAAATCAGGAATAGTTTTTCCATTATCTAATAATCTAGCCTCTTCGGCTTTATTTAATTTTTCAATCACATTCATGACCGTCTCCGTTAATATATTCTTGCCACAAATCCGTGCGACGAGCTTTTGTAATTTCTTTACTTCTTTCATTTCGCCAACAAGCGATCTTTTTATGATCACCTGAAAGCAATATATCGGGAATATCCCGACCTTCAAATTGTCTTGGCTTCGTATAGAGTGGGTACTCTAACAAGCCATTTTCAAAACTCTCATTCTCCGCACTTTGTGCTCTCCCAAGTACACCAGGGAGAAGCCGTACACATGCTTCAATCAGTACTTGTGCAGCCAATTCCCCTCCAGCAAGTATGTAGTCACCAATAGAAATTTCTTCCATTTGGCGAGCTTCTATAACCCGCTGGTCTACGCCTTCAAACCGCCCGCATAATATTATCACCCCTTTTCCATTTGCAAGCTCTCTAACTTTTTTTTGAGTTAAAGGCTTCCCTCGTGGGGTTAAATATATAATTGGTCGGTCATTTGACATGGCCACACTATCGATAGCTTTTGCAGCCACATCCGGTTTTAAAACCATTCCGGGGCCGCCGCCTGATGGCGGACTATCAACAGTCCGATGCCTATTAACGGAAAAATCTCGTATGTCTACTGTTTCTAACTGCCAAATATCGCTTTTTTTAGCATTACCAATTATAGAAGCACCCAAAACACCAGGGAAAACATCCGGAAACAATGTAATCACTGACGCTTTCCAAGAATTATTTACTTTTCTAGTTGGTTTAATCATGAGAGTTTTTAGTTTGAATTAATATTTATTACAATACGCTTTAAATGGATATCAATCTTAGGAACCGCATCTTTGGTGAAAGGTTGGTAAAAACTAACTGAGTCTTTAGGTTTTATTTCGAGTAATACACCCGCTCCAAAGTCTTCTGTTCCCACTACAGAGCCCATACGCTTACCATCAACAGTCTTTACTTCCATTCCAATTAAATCAATCAAATAGAACTCATCTTCTTCTGTTTTCGGAAGACAGTTTCTTTTAACATACAGTTTTGTTGACTTAAGAGCCTCAGCCTGATCCCGTGTGACTATCTCCTTACACATTAAAGCTAGGCCGCCTTTAAGGGATTTATAAGATTGAGGTGTTAGCAATATTTCACCGTCAATGGACAACAGGGAGCCGTAAGACATTATGCTCTCTGGTTTATCGGTGAAAGTTTTTAACTTTATTTCACCTTTTACACCGAAAGCACCTGCGACGGCGGCTATGCATATGTATTTATCTTGTTTCATTAATTTTTACAAAGCTTAATCCAATTAATACTAAATTAGATTGCAGATTTTATTTTTTCAACTAAATCTATTTTTTCCCAACTAAAACCCCCGTCTAAATCAGGGTTTCGGCCGAAATGGCCATATGCTGCAGTTCGAGCATATATTGGTTTATTGAGCTCTAAATGACTACGAATACCACTCGGAGTTAAGTCCATCAATTTTGGCAAAACCATTTCCAATTTCGCTGCTAACGAATTATTTTTATCACCTAAGTCGATATATAATGATGTAGGTTTAGATACACCTATGGCATAAGAAATTTGAATATTTGCCCAATCAGATAAACCTGATGCTACGATATTTTTAGCTAAATATCTTGCCGCATAGGCAGCTGACCTGTCCACCTTTGTTGGGTCTTTCCCAGAAAAAGCACCTCCACCATGAGGAGCCATACCTCCATAAGTATCCACAATAATTTTACGTCCAGTTAATCCAGCATCTCCGTCGGGCCCCCCTATAACAAAGTTTCCAGTTGGGTTTATGTGCCATATCGTGTTTTCATTTAACCA
>JABGVR010000225.1 GCA_018645985.1 Hellea sp.
GTTAGAGTTTATACTTGTTTCCAATGCTGATAAATCTGTTGTTGTTACAACGGCACTAATTGAAGCAGTGTTTCCATCATAATCACCAAGAGTAAAAGAAACTGTTCCATTAGCACTAACTGATTTTAATTCAGCATAAGTCTTACCTTCTGCGGTAATACCTGTACTTGAAGTAACAGCATTTGTGTTTTCAGCAATGTTTTCAGCGCTATCAGATGTAGCAACTGTAATTGTTGAAGCACCTAAGTGTCCGTTTAAAGTGATATCTCCAGCAAAAGCAGTAACTGTATTAGCAGTGTGTGAAGCTAATGTATTAGCAGTAGAAGTCGATTCAAATGCACCAATTGACGCTGTTGCAGCTGTATCAACTGATACTGAAACTGTTTGACCTGCGTTCGCGCCTACTTGAAACGATTTTGAAGAAAATGTGCCATCTAAAACATTCATATTGTTCCACTGTGTTTGAGAGGAAATTCTGTCAATTTCATTTATTAAAGCAGTAGTTTCAGCTTTTAAAAATGTTCTATCAAGAGCTGTATTAGTGTCGTTGGATGATTGTACTGCAAGTTCTCTTAATCTCTGAAGTACATTTGTAATTTCATCGTGTGCGCCTTCAGTTGTGTCAATCATGGATTGTGCGTCAGCTGAGTTTCTTATAGCTTGCTCTAGACCTCTAGATTGAGCTTCCATTTTGCTAGCAATGCTCATACCCGCAGCGTCATCAGCAGCGGTGTTTATTCTTAAACCTGATGATAACCTTGCAATAGCCTGATCCATTTCTTTTGAAGCTTTGGACATGCTATCTTGAGCTATAAGTGCACCTATATTAGTGTTAACACTTGTCATAATTTTCTCCTGTTATTGTTTATTAAATAGTTTCTAAATTTAATAACGACACAGGAAATAATTGTTTAATTTAATTTTCTTTATTCCAAGAATCCATCATGTTTGTAAGATATTCACCAGTACTTTTTAAACTAGTAACCGCGCTTTCCATTGCTCCAAATTGTGCTTTGTATCTTAATGTAAGAGTTTCAACTTTTTCATCAATCCCGGTAAGGTCTGTGTTATACTCGCCTAATTGATTATTAGCATTTAATTTTGATTTGGTTAAAACACCTGATGAAGAGGATATGCCTTCTATATATTTAGCTAATGTGTCAACCAAGCTCTCTCCATAATAGATTATTGCACTTGAAACAGTTTGAGATTGCGTAACCCTAATACCTCTAGTATCACCTGCGGAGCTAGAAGTAAAAATTGCTTCACCTAATGCATTTGTACCCGCTGTCATAGCTGTCCTATTTAAAGACGCTGTTGTACTGTCTGTCGCAGAAAAGGAGTAAGAACCTGGTTTAGGACGATTTGTTGAACCAGGAACTGACATCTCGGCCTTTATATAATCAGAGTCGCTAGAGAACATACTGTTAAATATCGAGTCAAAAATAGTTGAGTTATTTTCAATTTGTGAGTTAAAAGTTGTTTCGTTAACACTTAACTCCCCACTTTGTGAAGTCCTTACACCTAATTGTGATAAATACAGACTGTCACTGCCAAAGCCAACAACAGGGCCTGTAACTAGTGAAGTAATCCCCTTTTTAAGATTATTAATACCTATATTCCTAGCCAAGGGTCCTGCTTCTTCAGTCGCAGAACCTATTTTGGTCCAGTCATTAAGCTTTGTTCGTGTGGAGTTTAAAACGTCAAGAAAACTCTTCATTGTGTCTAGCGCCGATACTTTATCTAAGCTTGAACTTAATCTAAACGAGCTAGCGGTGACTGCTGTTACATCTAGTGAGTATCCATCAAATAGATTAGTAATTGTATTTGATTCCCTTTCAATAGTAACGCCATCTACTAGTAACCTTGAGTTTAAAGCCGCCGAAGTTTGATGTGTTGCGTTGTCTGACACGTTACTTATAGCAGCTAAACCTGCGTCTCCGCTTGCTTCTGAAGCAGTTAACCTTAATGCATTAGCATAGCCTTGTTCAGATCTGACAACTAGGGAATAAGTGCCATCTCCTTTATTGATAGCGTTTGCAGACACACCGGTTATTGAATTTAAAGAAGTGGCCAAGCTACTCAAAGTATTATTATTTCCAGCTGATACAGTTAATGAAGAAGAGCTTTTAGCTGAGTTTATTCCAAATGTAGACGCTGTATGACCAATATCAACCTTACCTGATCCAACAGTGGAACCGGGGGTAATGCTTGTAACCGTTTTAAAAACTGACGTACCTGAAACAGAGACGCCACTTGCTCCCCCAGTTATGTTTTCTGTAATAGCATTGCCTGCCATATCAGTACCCACAACCGTGAAAACTGTGCTTGACTGATCGCCGCCAACATCTGTAAGTATACTTATTGTCCCTCCTAAAACACTGTGAGATATTGGGGTTCCGAGTGATGTGTTAGCTGATATGTTGCTTCCTGAAAACAAAGAATCTGTATCGGTGGCTGTTCCATTTGTAATCCAAGCTCCAAAATCGATTGTGATCGCACCCGTCCCAGTGGTTGAAGAAAGAGAGGAGAAACCAGGAAACTCAAGGGTTTGAGAAGTAGCTAGTTGAGTTACTCGTACATCTGAGTTAAATGCCTTTGCTATAGATGGATCTTGAATTGAAAGCGTGGCTGTAGTGGCCCCACTAGACGTGCTTAGCTTAGTGTTATTAGCAAATGATGACACACTGGTTTTAAGGTTGCTTAATTCAAGTGCTACTTCAGCCATAGTAGAGATTTCTAAATTTTTACTATCAATTTTTTTCTGTATTGCCTCTCTATCCGGCGTAGTTTCAGCATTAACCAAACTATCAACAATCTGAGTGACATTTAGACCTGATCCTTTTGAATTTATAGCACTTAAATAATCTATAGACATATCAATTACTCCAAACTCTTGAAATATACGTCATATTTGAAGCAATATTTATGCCTAATTATTAATATTTTTTATAAAAATACTTTGATGTTTTTAATATTTTAATATTAAATTAGGTATTAATATGAACAATTTAGACAAGTTTTGGATAATTAATGATACAAATCTTGAAAACTAATTTAGCCCTAATTGTTACTGCTATCTTTATTGGCATTATAATATCTTTTGTTGCTCAATTTTTTATAATTTCAGCGAAAGAAATATTTTATTACTTATATAATAACCCTTTAAATATAGAATTTAATAATTTTGATTATAATTTTCTTCCACTTATTGCTTGTATGTTTGCTGCAACCTTAATTTCTTTTTTTATGAAGTATTTTAAGGTTCAAAGATGGCATGGACCCGCTGATAGCATTTATGCAGCAAATCAAAAAGAAGGAGCTTTAGATGTCAAAACAGGAATGTTATCTACTCTAGTATCGTTTTTCTCAATTAGTGGTGGAGCTTCGGTAGGTATTTATGGCCCGTTAGTCCACTTCGGTGCCACACTTGGTGTATTGTTAAGACGATTGGCATTTATGCCAAGAATTCCGCATGACATTATTATTGGCAGCGGAGTTGCCGCTGCAATTTCCGCTGGTTTTGGGTCTCCAATTGCAGGAATAATATTTGCACATGAAGTTGTTTTAAGGCATTTCTCATTAAAAGCTATTACATCTATTGCTTTATGTTCAATCACTGCAAGCTTTACAGCAACTCAGATGAACTTGGTGTCTCCAATTTTTCGTTTTGAAGAGATTAATTTTAATTTTGCAGATGCCTTACCAGGCCTAATAACAATCGGCCCAGCGTCTGCGTTAATTGCTTTATTATTCATGTACCTTCTTTTAAACATGCCTAAAATATCCAAACAAATAATTCCAAAGCCGCATTTTTCACCTTTTTTCCCCGCATTCCTGTGTGGCATAATAGGGATGTTTATCCCTGAGGTCTTAGGTTTAGGAATAAAAACTATCACCATGGTTATAACAGAAGCAAACTTGTTATCATTTTTAATAGTCATTTTATTTGTAAAGTTATTATTAACATCAATTTGTATAGGATTTGGATTATTTGGCGGTGTTTTCTCTCCATCTTTATTTCTTGGTGCTGTAGTAGGGGCAATAATATTTCATATTCCATTTCTTGGGATTGATGAAACAGTTTTATCTATTTTTGCTGTCGCTGGAATGGCTGCTGTAGCGAGTTCTGTAATCGGAGCCCCTATTTCAGCTGTAATATTAGTTCTTGAGTTAACCGGTTCATATAAATACGCTATCGCCTCAATCATTCCAGTTTGTTTGTCTAGCCTCATTACTTTAATTTTCTTCGGTTCAAGTTTTTTTGATAAACAGTTACTTGCAAGAGGCATTAATATGTCGCTTGGAAGAGAAAATATAATAATGAGCCAAATCAAAATTCAAGACTATGCTTCACAGGATTATCTTGCGTTTAATAAAAATGCAGAGATTAAATTTATTTTAGATTCATTTAAACAAAAACAAGTGACAGAGGGTTATTTTATTGGAAATGAGAATGAATTCTTGGGAAAAATTCGATTAATAGATATTATAGATAAAAAGGACAAAATAAGTTTTAAATATAAAGAAAAGAA
>JABGVR010000033.1 GCA_018645985.1 Hellea sp.
AAAAATATATACTAGTAATTACGAAATATTAACAGGGGGTATTATGAAAATAGCAGTTATAACTGGTTCTGCATCAGGTATTGGGGCATGCATAAAGACCCGAATGGAAGCGCAAGGCTACAAAGTAATAGGCATAGATTTGCAAGGGCAAGAAATTGATGCTGACCTATCAACTCCAGAGGGCCGACAATACGCAATAGAGACAACACTGAAATTATCAAATAATAAAGTCAATAAATTAGTGCTTGCTGCTGGAGTGGGAGGACATATAGAAAATGGTCAGTTGGTAGCTAAAGTAAACTACTTTGGTTGTATTGAGTTACTGGATGGCTTTAAATCAGCACTAGAGAAAAGCAATGGGCGCGTTGTTGTTATTTCTTCTAATTCAGCTCAAATGAGAACTGATCCGGAAAACGTTATAATCAAGCACCTCCTGGAAGAAAATGAAACCAAAGCAATGGAAGAAATTGGTGATGCTCATGGCGCTCAAATTTATGCACTATCAAAACATGCTGTAGCACGGGCTATAAGACGAAGATCCCCAGAATGGGGCCAAGCAGGGATTACATTAAATGCAATAGCTCCTGGGCAAACAGAAACACCTATGTTTAGAGGGGCTGCAGATCATCCAGAAATAGGTAAAAGTGTTCAGATGATACCAATTCCAAAGAAGAGAGTAGCCAGAGCGGATGAAATAGCTGGGGTTATAGAGTTTATGCTCTCTGATAGCGCTGAGTATATGCAAGGGAGTATAATATATGTCGATGGCGGAACGGATGCACAATTAAGACCCGATGAATTTTAAAAGGTGATATACAAGGATAAAATAACACGAAGAGATTTTCTGAGTGGAACACAAATAGCAATTGGCGCAGCAATTTACCCCACCATGCTTTCCGCATGCTCCAAAACTAGCTCAAAATTGAACAATCACACTAATTTTCAACTACCTGAAACATATTACCCCCCTCAAAAAATTGGTTTAAGAGGAAGCCACGACGGGTCTTGGGAAACAATGCACTCCAGGGTGTCAGGTAGAGATTTTCAGCATCAAAAAATATTAGAGGAGTATGACCTTGTAATTGTTGGCGGCGGAATTAGCGGACTTTCAGCAGCCTATTTTTTTCAAAAAGAGCAACCCAATAGTAAAATTTTGATTATAGAGAACCATGATGACTTTGGGGGACATGCTAAACGAAATGAATTTACTATAGGTGGAGATCTTCGTATTGGCTACGGCGGAACTGAAGCTATTGATACGCCGTCCGCCTATAATCCAGAGTCTATTAAACTTTTAAGTGAAATAGGTATTAAAACTGAGAAATTTTATAATTACTTTGATCAAGATTTTTGGGCGCGTAATAAATTATCAAAATCTATAGTGTTCGATAAAGAAACCTTTGGTGAAGATAAAATTGTTTTCGGTTATGGATCCCGCAGTTGGGAAGATTTTGCAGAAGATATGCCTGTTAGTGACAAGGCAAAATCTGACTTTGTAAGAGTACATACATCCAAAGAAGACTATTTACCAAACTTAAATTTAAAAGAAAAATATGAACTTTTAAGGCAGGTAAGCTATGAGGATTACTTAAGGAACTATTGTAAAGTCGATGAGCAAATAATCAACATTTACAAAAGATGGGGAATGAGTTTTTGGTGCGTAGGGATAGATGAAATCCCAACCACCTTAATACAAGACTATGATGGTGGCATGCCGGGTGTAACTCACACCTTACCAAGAACAGGGCACCGAAATGATGAGCCGTATATATTTCATTTTCCTGACGGGAATGCATCAATAGCAAGATTGCTGGTCAGAAAGCTAATACCTTTAGCTATGCCAGGTTCTACTATGGAGGATGTGGTATTATCTAGAGCAAATTATTCAGAATTGGATAGAACTGATAATAATATTAAAATCAGACTAAACAGTACTGCGGTAAAAATTACAAATACTGAAAGTGAAGGTACAGTTTTAACAACCTACGTGTTAAATAATAAAACTCACAGCGTTAAATCTAAAAAATGTATTTTAGCATGTTACAACTCAGCTATTCCCTACATTTGCCCTGAAATACCTGAGACTCAAAAAAAAGCATTATCCTATAATGTAAAAGCTCCCTTAGTTTACACTAAAGTAGCAGTGCCAAACTGGACGCATTTTGAGCAATTAAAAACAGATTTTGTATATTATACGTCAGGCTTCTACAAACAGGTTGAGTTCGCTTATCCCATTGAAATTGGGGGCTATAAAGCCATAGGAAAATCTGACTCTCCTATGGTTCTGCATATGTGCCATGTTCCGTGGATTCCTGATGTTAAAGGATCTGATCAGTGGCGCGCTGGCAGGTATAGCGTGCTAACAACAACTTTTCAGCAATATGAGAACCATGTAAAAGAACAACTACTTCAAGCACTTGGTAGCACTGGATTTAATCCAGATAAAGACATAAGCGCAATAACTGTAAACCGTTGGCCTCACGGATATGCTTATAGCCCAGATCTCATCTGGGAACCTCACTATAATGATGACAGCGAAAAACCTTGGGTTATAGGCAGAAGACCATTTGGTGGCATACACATAGCAAATTCAGATGCTGGTGCTAGTGCAGATACAAACACTGCTATATCTCAAGCCTTCCGAGCGGTTCAAGAAATCCTAAATTAATTTATGCTCTATACCAGCTTGACTCAGAGGCACACATAGTCTTTTCTGAACGCTGTTCGGAAAGTCAATTAATTGAAGTAGGGAAAACAATGACAGATAGTAAAACAGCATTTATTACAGGCGCGGCAATGGGTATGGGGGCTATGAAGGCCCGGAAGTTAGCGAAGAGAGGATGGCTTGTTTTTGCCGGAGTTTTACCCGGGGCTGATACAAGTGAATTAGGAACTGACTCTAACATTGTAATAGTCGAGCAAGACGTAACATCCGAGAAGTCTGTTTTAAAAAGTGCAGAAATAGTTTCGAAGCATTTAAAAGACCGTCCATTGAATTTATTAATAAATAATGCAGGCATTGCAAACAAGGGAACTGGGCCAATTGAAGGAATAGACATGAAAGAGGCTAAATTTCTCTTTGAAGTCAACACTTTTGGTTCAATGAGAGTGGTACAAGCATTCTTGCCCATGATACGCAAAGGCGCACCTCACTCACGTATTATAAACTTTGCTTCAGGAGCCGTGCGAGCAAACCCCGTATGCTCAGGAAGCTATAATATGTCGAAATGGGCAGTAGAAGGCCTTACCTGTACACTCAGAAATGAACTCGCACCTTTAGGTATTCAAGTAACTTCAATCGAGCCAGGGGCTGTAAAAACTCACATGACAGCTAATGCAAAAGAAACAACCAAAGATATTTGGACCAATATTTCAAATACAGTAAAATCTGTTTACCAACCCTTTTTATTAGAAACTACTACCACAAAAATGGTAGAACAAATTTCTAAGGGAAATGACCCAGATTATGTGACTGAAGAGGTACTAGCCCTGCTTGATAAGAAAAAATGGAAGCCCCGCTATTTAGTTGGAAAAGACGTTAAACCCATGAAAGTAATGCTGGGTATTATGTCTGAAAGTTTATTTGAAAAAACAATTCAAAAAGCTGTCGGTATACCGCAGTATAAAGGTTAAAAATGTCAGTTATCAAAAAAAGATTTGAATTACTCAAAAATACAGCCTTATACCTTAGAGGCACTACGGCTAAAGAAAGAGTTGATAAACTTAATCGTATTTGGGATGGCATTGTCGAGCGAAAAGATGACCTTTACGATGCAGGAATGATTGAAAGGGGTGTCCAGCCTGTAGATATTGCAGGCGAACTAATTATGGTAAAAGCCGAGATAGACTACACGTCAAAGCATTTAGAGAAATGGATAAAACCAAAACGCGTAAAAAACACAATGTTCACATTAGGAAAGCGTTGTGAAATAAGACATCAATCCAAAGGGGTGGTTTTAAACATGCCAGCGTATAATGCCCCCACTGCAGAAACATTTGTTCCTATGATATCTGCAATGGCAGCAGGTAATGCTATTGTTATAAAACCATCTGAACATGCAGCTAAGTCAGCAAAAATATTAGAAGAAATAATTCATAAAGCGTTACCTGAGAATGAAGCCTATGTTATCCAAGGCGGCGTTGAGGTTGCTCAAGAATTACTGTCTTTACCCTTTAATCATATTTACTACACTGGCGGAAACGCAGTCGGGAAAATAGTTATGAAGGCTGCAGCGGATAACTTTTCTTCTATAACGTTAGAGATGGGCGGGAAATCTCCAGTGATAGTTGATGAAACTGCTAATCTAGAAAATGCAGCCAAAAAAGTTGCGTGGGGCCGTGTAATGAACGCAGGTCAAGTCTGCGTAGCACCTGAGTATGTTATTGCCCATGAAACTATTTCTGAAAGATTCACTTTACTAATTAAAGAG